>DASYQB010000088.1:0-16508 GCA_036005985.1 Candidatus Methylomirabilota bacterium
CGCCGGGGATCACCACCGTACCCCGGCGTGGTGCTGGTGGGCGGCATGGAGCTCGGCCGCCGCGTGGCCGCCCTCAGCGGGCTCGATGCCATCGCGCGCTATGCCCTCATCATCTCCCCGGACTATCCCATCCAGGTCGAGGCGCGCTCGCTGGAGGGCCTCGGCCTTCTCCGGGCCGGCCCGCGCCTCCGCTCGGCGGCCTTCGACCTCGTGGCGCAAGTGGGGCTACAGGTCGACTACCTCGTGTCACGCCGGGACGTAGCCCGCGACCGGATCTTCCTCGTGGGCTCGAGCTTCGGGGCGCCCGCCGTGATTATCGCGGGGGGCGTCGATACCCGGCCCGCGGCGGTCATCGCGCTCTATGGCGGTGGCGACGTCGCGAGCCTCGTCAGCCACGTGCTGCGGCTGGGAGGGAACGCGATGTCACCCGGCCAGGCGGCGGTGGCGGGGCACGGGCTCGCGCTGCTGCTCCTGCCCCTCGAGCCCACCCGCTATGCCGCCCGTATCTCGCCGCGGCCCGTCCTCATGGTCAATGGGGCGAGCGACTCGCTGATTCCGAGATCGAATGTCAACGCCCTCTATGAAGCGGCGCGGGCGCCCAAGGACATCCTGTGGGTCAGGGGAGAGCATGTGCATCCGGACGAGACGGAGCTGATCGGCGCCGTGTCGGGATGGATCGCGGCCTGGCTGGCCAAGCGAGGGCTCTTGCCTCCGGAAGCCGCCCTCGAGGAGTGACGCCCGAAGTAGACCCCTCACCCTGGCCCTCTCCCCGGGGGGGAGAGGGGAGGGGCTAGCGGTTGAGGAACTTCTGTACGCTATTGGCGATACCGTCGGGGTCGAGGCCGTGCTTGATGTAGAGGCTCTTGGCATCGCCTGACTCGCCGAAGCCGTTGACGCCCAGCCGCTTGACCGGGGTGGGCATCACCTCTCCCAGTAGCTCGGCCACGGCGCCCCCCAGGCCTCCGTGTATCGAGTGATCCTCCACGGTGACCACGCGACCGGTCTTGCCCGCAGAGAGCACGAGGGCCTCTTCGTCGAGGGGCTTGATGGTGGCGACATTGATCACCTCCGCGTTGATCCCGGACTCCGCGAGCTTCCTGGCCGCTTCCAGCGAATTCCACACCGTGCCGCCGGTGGCGAGGATGCTCACGTCGCTGCCCGCGCGGAGGACATCGGCCTTGCCGAACTGGAAGCGGTACGCGCTGTCGTGCACCGGCTCGAGGTTCTGCCGGGTGAGGCGGAGATAGAGGGGGGCGTCGTGCTCCGTGGCGAAGGTCACCGCCTGCTTGGTCTCGATCTCGTCCGCGGGCTGGATGATGGGAATGTTCGGCAGCGAGCGGAGGCAGGCGATGTCCTCGAGCCCCATCTGCGTGTAGCCGTCCTCTCCGATGGCCACCCCGACATGGGTGCCCACGAGCTTGACCGGAGCATTGGTGTAGGCGACGGAGACGCGGATGGTCTCGAAGCGGCCCACCACGAAGCAGGCGAAGGAGCAGGCGAAGGGAATGCGGCCGGCGAGGGCGAGGCCCGCGGCGAGACCGATCATGCCCGATTCGGCGATGCCGACATTGAAGGCGCGCGCGGGATAGGTCTTGGCGAACTTGGCCGTCATGGTGGACTTGGAGAGATCCGCATCCACGGTCACGATGCGCTCGTTGCGGGCGCCCAGCTCGAGCAGCGCTTCTCCGAAGGCCGCGCGCGAGGCTTTGGCCGGCATCACTTCTTCTCCATGGCTTGAATCTCCGCGACGATGGGCTCCGCCCACGCGGGCACGGGCTCGCCCACGATCTCCCGGATCGCCTCCACCGCCTCGTTCGGCTTGGGGGCTTTGCCATGCCACTCAGGATCGTTCTCCATGAAGGACACGCCCTTGCCCTTGATGGTATGGGCCACGATGAAGGTGGGCGCTCCCTTGGTCGCCTCCGCCTGATCGAGCGCCTTGTCGATCTGGGCCAGGTCGTGGCCGTTGATGTCGATGACGGGCCAGCCGAAGGACTTGAGCTTGTCCACCACCGGCTCGAGATCGACGATCTTCTTCACGAAGTTGTCGAGCTGGATGCCGTTCCCGTCGAGGAAGACGCAGAGATTGTCGAGGTGATGATCGGGCGCGCCGAGCTTGGGCCCCGACATGAGGCTCTCCCACACCTGGCCCTCCTGCATTTCGCCGTCCCCGAGCACGCAGTAGACACGGGAGGTCTTGCCGCCCAGCTTGAGGCCGAGGGCCATGCCGCACGACACGGACAGGCCCTGGCCGAGCGAGCCCGTGGCCGCCTCGATGCCGGGCAGGGCCATGCGATCCGGATGGCCCTGGAGGGGGCTGCCCAGCTTGCGCAGGGTGAGGAGCAGGCTCTCGGGAAAGTAGCCGGCCTTGGCCATGCAGAAATACTGGGCGGGCACGCAGTGCCCCTTCGAGAGCACGAGGCGGTCGCGGTCCTCCCAGGTCGGGCGCTTTGGATCGTAGGTCATCCGGTTGAAATAGAGGACGGTGAGGATGTCGATCACGGACAGCGAGCCGCCGGGATGCCCGGAGCCCGCGTGGGTCAGCATGCGAATGATCTGGACGCGACCCTCCCGGGCGATGGCTTCGAGCTTGGCGAGGTCTGGACTGGCCATCAGGCAAGTGCCTCCATGAACCCGGCGATGGCGTCCACGTGGACGCCCGTCACCGCGATCTCGGGCGTGTACACGACCTCGTCGGCCGCCCACACGATCGTGCCCCGGGCGTCCTTGGTGATGCCCGCGACGCTGTCGAGAACACGAATGAGGTTGTCGTTGATGCGCACGGTGTTGGCCTTGAGGGGCGCCACCAGCCGGCCATCACGGATGATGAAGGAATCGCCCACCACCGTGCACGTGAAGTCGCCCGCGCGGAGCCCGTTGATCGGGTAGGTGTACCAGATGCGGCCGACGTAGAGGCCGTGGCGCACTGTGCGGATCAACTCCTCCAGCGACACCGCGTCGGCGCCTTGCACCACGATGTTGGTGGCCGCGGTCTCCGGCGGGGTGTCGAAGGCGCGCCCGCCCGAGCCCGTCCGGAATCCGTTGCGCGCGACCAGGGCGGGCGCGGCGGCGGCCGGGTCCGCCCCGAGCTTCTCCTTGACCGCCGGATCGTGGAGCAGGCGCTGCGCGTCGTACCAGGAGGTGAGGACGCCCACGAGCACCCCGTCGCGGATCAGATCGGTGCGCCCGGTGGGCAGCCCCTCGCAGGTGATGCCCTTGGAGCCCATGAGCCCCGGCATCGCGCCCTCGTCGTAGATGGAGAGGCAGGGAGAGGCAACCCGCTTGCCGAGCTTGCCCAGGAACGGCGTGCTCGAAGCATAGAACGATCCCGCCTGGCAGGACGGCACGAGGAGATTGTTCATGAGATCGGTCACGGGCTGGCGGCCGAAGATTACCGTGTAGTCGCCGCTGGGCACCCGCTCGCCACCCATGGCCTCCACCGCGCGCCGCGCCGCGTCCGCTCCCGCCTCGTCGGTGAGATCAGCGAGCCGTGTGCCCGTGGACCATCCGGAGCCCTTGGCATCGCGCGTCTCGATCATGCCGGTGACGAAGCTCATGAGCAGGGTCGAGACGTCGGTTTGAGGCTCGGGCATGGCCGTCGACGCGATGGCCATGGACTCCTGCATGATGGTGACGTCACCGCCCAGGATCAGCCCGAGCTTCCGCAGCGCTTCGTCGGTAGCGGCCAGCTCGCCGAGCTTCGAGGCGGCGAGGAAGCCCCGGAGCCCTCCCTGGAGGACCTTCCATCCCGCCTCCACGAGCTGCGCGTCGTCGATGGCGAGGAGGGCGGGATCGTGATAATCCACGAGGACGCGCCGGGCCGGTCCCGGCTTGGGCAGGGAGCGAAACTCCGGATCTCTCACCGCCCCGCGGCGGGCCTTCTCGAGGGCACGGGCCACCCCGGCCGTCGAGAGATCGCTGAACTCTGAGCCGAAGCCCAGGAGCACCCCGTCGGGCGACTCGAAGCTCACCTGAAGCCCGATGCCGTAGGTCTCGGTGCTCTTGGGCTCCTCCACACCGTTACACGGGATGTGCGAGGTGTAGTTGAGACGGGTGAGGAGCGAGCGGTTGTCGGCCACGAACACTTCGGCCTCGATCACCGCGGGCTGCGCCTGCGTGAAGGCCAGTCCGTCGTGGGCGGCGCGGGCGAGGCGGCCGACGTCGGCCATCTAGGACTTCCCGGGCGCCGTCACCGCGGTGGGGTACTTCTTCTCGTGCCAGCCGGGTATACCCTCGTCGAGGATCTCCATGTTCCGGTATCCCGCGACGTACAGCACCTCGTTGGCCCCCCGGGCCAGCGCATGGGGACACGCTCAGTAGAGGATGACCCGGTTGGTGCGAGGCACGTCGGCGAGCCGGGCGGGGAGGACGCCGAGGGGGATGTTGATGGCTCCCTTGATGTGGAGATCGTCGTACTGTGATTTCTCGCGCACGTCGACGAAGGTGATGCGCTCGCCCTTGTCGAGGAGAGCCTTGGCCTGGTCCACGGAGATGAACTTCTCGGGCACGGGGGCATTGCCGGCGGGCGCGGGGGCGGCCCACGCCATGACCGAGGCGAGGAGGAGAATGACCACGAACCGCGGCATCAGGCCTGACCTCCCGTGATGACGGCGCGGCTCCGCATGGTGGGGCCGCCGTTACCGAGCTTCCGGCTCTGCATCGGCTGCCCTTTGCCGCAATTGGGAATGGGATAGAGGCGGAAGTCGCGGCCGACCGCGTCCACCTTGGTCAGGTAGTCGCGGCTGTCCGCCATGATGCCGCCGTCGCGGAAGAGCCGCCCGAGACGCCCGTTCACGATCTCGTAGACCTTGCGGGCGGAGATGCGGAAATTCTCCCGGCTCTCCGCGATGGACGGCGTCTTGTGCCCGACCAGGTAGTAGCCGTGGTCCACCTCGCCGATGATGTCGGCGGGGTCGCGGTCGCCACCCGCGAACACCGTGGTGGACATGCGGACGAGCGGAATGAGGGGGGCCTCCGTCGCCTTCCAGTGGCCGTTGGGCTCCCCCCCGAAGATGGCCGCGGTCTGGCGGCTGTTCATGAATCCGCGGAAGACGCCGCCGTCGATATGGGTCACGCGCTTGGCCGGCGTGCCTTCGTGATCGTAGACGTAGTGGCCATAGCCGGGGAGGGCGGGATCCGAGTAGGCGGTGACGAGCGGCGAGGCGATCTGCCGCCCGACCTGGTTGTCGTCGAGGCCACGGAGGAGCCAAGAGCGCCCCGCGTAAGCCGTCTCCATCTTGAGGCCGCGATCGAGCTCCACGGGGTGCCCGATGATCTCGTGGGACACCAGCGTGTTGTAGTGGGGATCGGTCACCACCGTCACCTCTCCCTCCGAGGTGGCGAGGGACGGGGCGGCGCTGAGCTCCACCGCGTCACGGGCGATGGCGAGGGCGAACTCGGTGAAGGGGGGGAAAGACATCACGGGATCGCTCACGCCGTGGAGGAGGATCTCCCAGCCGCGCTGATGGCCGAGGACGTCGTAGACTTCCTGGCTGTTGCCCACTCCGTTGGCCACCACGTAGCAGAGGCCCTGGGTCAGAGCGAAGGACTGGTCGATGAGGGCGCCTTCGGAGGACGCGAAGAGCTCGCGGGCGAGCTGGGTCATGGTCGACACGTAGTTGTAGCCGAGCGCAGCGTGGAAGCCCTTGACCCGGCCCGAGATCTCGCGGGTGAAGCGGGTCATCTCGGCCAGATCCACAGTCCGCGGGTCCATCTCGTAGACCGCAGCCACCGTATCCCGGCACACGCGTATGGGATGCAGGCACGTGTCGGCGATCGACTCGCCGAGCGGTCCGAACTTGCCCCGCGCCTGCGTCTTCCACTCGGCATTGGCCATGGCCCGGCGATAGGCCGCCTCGAGCCCGGCCGCGAGCACGCGCTCGAGGTCGGGGATATCCGCCTCGCCGAGTCCGCGGCCGAAGTAGCCGGGAGCCACCATGGCGTCCCCCGCGAGCACGCGGACGCCGAAGCCCATGGTCGCGTCTTCCCCCGCTCCCTTGGCGTCGCCGTTCTCCGCGGCCGCATACTTGCCCTCGATGACCTCGAGGCGAAGGTCGGCATAGCGGAGATGGGCCCGCGACCTCGACGTCACGAGATCCCGCACCATGGGGGTGACCCGCTCGATGAGATTGGTGGTGATGGAGGTCGCCATGCTCAGAGCGGCTGGAAGGGCTCGACCCACACGATCTCGCCCGCCTCGACGTCGCCCCGCTCCTCTTCGATCACGATGAAGCAGTTGGCGGCGGTCATGGAGGTGAGGATGCCCGACCCCTGCGGTCCGGTGGTGCGCACTTCCCATCGGCTCCCCGCCCATGACAGGATGCCGCGCTTGAACTCACGGCGACCCGCTTTCTTGCTCAGCGGCTCGGCGGCGGTGGCGTGGAAAGGCTGCGCGAACAGCTCCCGTCGTCCCGCGAGCTTCCACAGCGCGGGGCGCACGAAGAGATGAAAGGGGAGCATGGAGGCGACGGGAGTGCCGGGGAGGCCGAAGAAATGCGCGCGACCGATGCTGCCCGCGGCGAGGGGACGCCCGGGCTGCATCGCCACCTGCCAGAAGTGGATGCCTCCCGCCTGCTGGAGCACAGACTTGACCAGATCGTAGTCGCCCACCGATACGCCACCCGAGGTCAGGACCACGTCGGCGTGCTCGGCGGCGCGGAGCAGCCGTAGATGGAGCTCGTCGAACTGGTCAGGCACGATGCCGTCGTCCACCGCCTCCGCGCCGGCCGCCTCCACCAGCCCGCACAGGGAGAAGCGATTGGAGTCGAAGATCTGCCCGGCCTTGCGGGCCGTTCCCGGCTCGGCGACCTCGTCTCCCGTCGAGAGGACGGCCACACGCGGCTTCTGCCGCACGAGGAGCTGGGCCAGACCGAGGGAGGCGGCCACCCCGATCTCCTGCGGGCGCACCACGGTCCCCCCCGACAATACGACGGCGCCGGCCCGGACGTCCTCGCCCCTGAGCCGGACATTCGATCCCGCCGTCATCGGCCCCACCACCACGCGGTCGCCCTTCCGCTCCACGTGCTCCTGGAGATAGACGGTATCCGCGCCGGCGGGCATGGGCGCCCCCGTCATGATGCGGAGCGCCTGATTCCGCCCGAGAGCGCCTGCGAACACCGCTCCCGCGGCGAGGTCGCCAGCCACCAGGAGCTCGTGAGTGCCCTCGGCGGGAATGTCCGCGCCCGCCACCGCGTAGCCATCGACCGCCGAATTGGCGGTGGGCGGCACATCGGTCTCGGACCGAACGTCTTCGGCGAGGACACGGCCGAGGGTGGCGGACAGCGGCAGGAGCTCCGGAGGGGCGAGGGTGACGACGCGATCCAGGATATGCGACTGAGCGTCCCGCACCGAGATCATGCGCGCATTATAGCGCCGCCGCTTCGAGGAGGCCGGTGGCAGTTGTGCTAGGATGTCGCCGCCATGCAGGTGACCTGTCAGCGCTGCGGATGGCAGGGCGAGAACGCTCAGTATTGTTCACGGTGCGGCGCCAGTCTCGGCACGTCACCGGTCGCGGCGCGCGGCCCCTTTGCTCCGCCCCCCGTGTCGCCGCCCGCTCCCGCCCCCACGCCGGTGCAGGTCACCGTGGCGAGCAGGCCCGCCGGCTTCTGGATCCGCTTCGTGGCCGTGTTCATCGACGGAATCGTCCTTCTCGTCGCGCAAGGCATTCTCTTCAGTGCGGGTTGGATGGTCTCGGGAGGCAACACGGGCGGCGGGACGGCCGTGAAGGGCCTGGTCAATGTCTTCGGCACGCTCCTCGGCGCCGCCTACGGCATCATCTTCCACTGGCTGTGGGGGCAGACCCTCGGCAAGATGGCGCTCCAGATCAAAGTGGTGAGCATGGACGGCGGGCCGCTGACCTTCGGCCAGGCCGCCGGACGCTACTTCGCGACCTTCCTGTCCGCGATCATCCTCTGCATCGGCTTCATCATGGCGGGCATCCGCAGCGACAAGCGGGCCCTCCACGACCTCCTCGCCGGCACCCGCGTCGTGCGGCTCTAGGAAACGCGTCGCCGGCAAGCCCATGGCCCTCCCGCTGCCGCTCCGAAATCGGCTGGCCGAGCTGATCCTCGACGCTCTCCACGATCCGGACGCGCGCAAGGCGCTCGAGGCGGTGGCCAAGGTGTGCGCGGATGCGCGGGCCCTCGAGGGCGCGGACCCGCTGCCCGCCGCCTTTCCCGAGGACATCTTCGAGCGCGGCGGCGGCGGCTGGCTGATCAAGAGCGGCCTCCGGCAGCATCACGCCGAGTTCCTCGAGCGGGCGGAGCGCGCGCGGCGGATACTCCACGTGCGTCCCTTCGACCCGCCTGATCCGCCCCTCGCCACCGCCCTCGTGGCCGCCGCGCTCCTCTTTCACGCCCACCTCTATTTCGAGGTGCACGAGCTGCTCGAGCCCTACTGGCTGCGCGCCGAGGGCAGCGACCGCGAAGCGCTCCAGGGACTGATCCAGGTCGCGGTGGGCTTCGCGCATCTCGCCAACGGCAATGTGGCGGGCGCCCGCGCCCTTCTCCACGACGGCTGCGCGCGTGTGCTGGAGCGGAGTCTCGAGGGCGTGCCCCTCGATCCCTTTGGCCGCGCGCTTCAGCGAAGCCTCGATCGGGTGCTCGCCCTCGGCGAGGACGCGCCCCGCGCCTTCGACTGGAACGAAGTGCCGCGCTTCCCCGTGAAGACCGTCGATGACTGACGCGGAGTGCGGTGGCCGGCGGCGACGTGGGTAGGTTGTACCTGGTCGCCGACGGCGGAGAGATCGCGCGCCGCCGACCCCTGCTGCCCCGTGGGCTCCTCGTCGAGGCCTGGCCCGATCTCTACACCCGGGGAGAGTTCTGGATGGGCGAGTCCGCCAAGACCTTGCTCGACGGCACCGGCGAGCCTTTGCCGGTCAAGCTCGAGCTGACGGCGGCCGCCGTGCCCGTCTACTATGGGCCGCAGCTCTGCGACATCGACTCGCTGCCCTCGGAAGAGTCGCTCCAGACGCGTGTGCTCTCCGCTCGCGGAATAGCCGCGGCCTGGATCACCCTCGACCGGTTCGGCCAGCGAAACCAGTACCAGGCCCAGATTCCCACGGACCCCGTCTTCTATCTGCGGCGCCCGGGAGGCAGCGCCGCCCATGTCTGGCGCCTCTTCCAGTCGCGGAGCGAGGCGTCCGTCTACATGGCCGAATACTTCGGCGCGAATACGGAAGCGTGTCAGTGGGCGGACGGGCTCGGGGCGGCGAACTGGAGCGAGATGATCGCTCGTCATGCCACCCAGGAATAAACAAACCCTCAGGTGAGGAGAGAGCCATGGAGCTAGGACTCGGAGGCAAGGCCGTGCTCGTCACGGGAGGCAGCAAGGGCATCGGAAAGGCGACCGCCCAGGTCATGGCCGCCGAAGGCGCCCGAGTAGTCATCTGCTCACGGAATCAGGCAGCGCTCGATGACACGGCCCGCGCCATCAGGAAGGACACGGGCAAGGGCGTGGAGAGTATTGCCGTCGACCTGAGCACGCTCGAGGGCGTGGAGCGCGCGGCGACGGAAGCTATACGACGCCTTGGCCGGCTCGATGTCCTCGTCAACAATGCCGGGGCCATCAAGGGCGGCGACTTCCTCAGCATTCCTGACGAGGAGTGGATCTCGGGTTGGAGCTTGAAGCTCCTCGGCTATATCCGGATGGCCCGCGCCGTTTTTCCCAGGATGCGGGAGCAGGGAGGGGGACGCATCGTCAATGTGGTGGGAATGGCCGCGCGCAATCCCGCGACCTCCTACATGACGGGCGGCGCCGCCAATGCCGCGCTCATCAACTTCACCAAGGCCCTCGCCGACCTCGGCGCGCCCTCCAATATTCTCGTCACGGCTGTCTCGCCCGGCCCGGTGAAGACGGACCGATGGGACAGCCTCCAGCGCCAGCAGGCCGAGGCGGCCGGTAAGGATCTCGAGACCTACGTCAAGGAGCAGAGCCATGGTTTGCCCTTAGGGCGCATTGCTCTCCCTGAGGAAGTCGCCGACCTCGTCTGCTTCCTCGCTTCCGATCGGGCAGCCTTCCTCTCGGGCATCGCAGTGACGATCGATGGGGGAATGAGCCGGGGTGTTTACCTGTAGGCTGGGCAGCCAATTCCGCCCTGTTTTAGGGGGCCAAGGTCATAAGACTTCGTGAAATAAAGAACATCCTTCTGTTCGACTATGCGAACTTGTTCTTGACACCCGCAGGGCGCATCAGTATGGTACCCGCACGCAAAACGGGCACCGGACCCGTTATTGCGGACGCGTCTTACGGGGAATCATCCCCATGCGCCGCCGAGGGCCGGGGAGAGCGAATTTTCGGTCCTGATCGCGGCAGGAGGCTAGCGATGCCCGCAAAGCTGTTCGTCGGCAATCTTTCTTTTCAGGCCACGGAGGAAGATCTCCGCGAGCTCTTCCAGCAGGCCGGCACGGTAGAGTCGGTGCGTATCGTGACCGACCAGTTCACCGGGCGTCCGCGAGGCTTCGGATTCGTCGAGATGACGACCAAAGAGGAATCGGCCAAGGCGATCGAAATGCTCAATGGCAGGCTCTTCCGCGACCGCAATCTTGTGGTCGACGAAGCGCGTCCCCAGCCGCAGCGTGGCGCCGGAGGCGGTGGCGCGCGCAGCTCCGGCGGCCCCCGCGGTGGGGGACCAGGCGGCGGTGGCGGGGGCGGCTGGCGCCGCTAAACGGGTAGACAAGGGAGACGGCCCCGGGAAATCTCGGGGCCTTTTCTCAGTCCATGTATACTCAACAGGTGACGACATGACGAACAAGCAAGGCATACCGGCCCCGGCCTTCGTCAAACGGATCGGGACGATCGTAGATCAGCGGAGGAGCGTGGAGTTTCGCCCGCTTGAGACGGAAGAGCTCGTGAATCGGCTGAAGGACTCCCGCTTTCCTTTCGGATGGACGGTCAACCCCTTCCGCGGATGCGAGTTCGGCTGCCGCTACTGCTATGCAAGGCCGACCCACGGGTACCTGGGACATGCGGATCCGACCGAGTTCGAGAGGCGCATCTACGTGAAGAAGGCGGATCCCGTGAAGCTGGCCTACCGGCTCCGGCGCGCCCTGGAGAGCGGCGAGGAAGTCGCGATCGGCGCCGTCACGGATCCCTATCAGCCCGCCGAGGCCAGATTCGAGGTGACGCGTCAAGTGCTCGAGGCCATCGTCCGGGTGCCTGGCCTCCGGGTGGGCATCACCACGAAATCGGCGGGCGTCGTCAGGGACGTGGTGCTGCTCACGAAAATCGCGGCGCGGAGCGATCTCATGGTCAATGTCTCGCTCACCTCGATGGACGCTGCCCTCTTGAGGCGGATCGAGCCGCGCGCTCCCCGGCCCGATCTCCGGATCGAGGCCATGGCGAAGCTGGTGGAGGCGGGAGTGCCGGCACGGCTCTTCGCCATGCCGGTCTTGCCCTTTCTCACAGACACGGAGCACGGGCTTCGCGCGCTCTTCACGGCAGCGCGCCAGGCGGGGGCTCGAGAGGCGATCTGGAACGTGCTCTTCCTGCGCGGAGAGACTCATGGATTCTTCTTGGAGTTCATCGCCAGGGAATTCCCCGATCTCTCGCCGCGCTATCGCGCGCTCTATGGTGGAGGCAGCGGAGCCGATGCTGCCTATCGCGAGCGCATCGAGCGGCTCGCCACCACGGTCGCCCGGGAAGCAGGCTTCCCCGCGCGGAGCCGGACCGAGCGGATGGCCGCGGAGCGCCCGGCGCGCCCGCGCCAGCTATTGCTCGAGTGGTAGCTGGACGGGGGGCTCGGGAGCGCTGTCGCTGCCCGCCGGGCTCAACCCGTCCTGCTCGATGAGAGGACGGAATTTCTCGTAGAGATCCTCGAGCTTCGACACGTAGTACGCGATGTTCTCGTCGGGGGCCGCGGGATTCCACTCGGTGGCCAGCTTGGCCGCCTCGTTGACCTTGACGCGCTTGTCATCGCCGCACACGTAGTAGGACACCTGGTCGCCGGGCTGATACGGACGTGCGGAGCGAAGGGCCAGCTCGTAGGCGGCAGACGGGTTGCGCTTGCCCGCGCGAAGCTTCTCCTGATAGCCCGCCGGTGACTCCTGCAGCGTTTCCGTCTTCATGAATTGCTTGAGGGGGACGCGATGGCCTCCGAAGTCCTCGCGCCAGCGCGCCACGAGGGCGGGAATCTCCTCGCGCCGGCCGCTGAGGAGGAGCCGGAACATCTCCTCCATCCAGCGGCGCTGGAAGAGCTCGATGCCGCGCGAGCGCAAGCCCGAGCCCTTGATCAGGAGCTTGCCCCGCTCATCCAGGAGAACGTAGTTCTTCATCTTGTAGGAGAGCATCGCCTCGTAGCGGCCGTCGAGCTCGAGCTGGATGCCCGCGGGGAGGATCCGCTCCAGCTCGGCGGTGAGCTGGCCCTCCGCATCCCCCCCGGTGTGCGAAGGCGGCGGGGTGAAGTAGATGCCGTCCGTATCGACTTCGATGACCGCGGCCCCCAGCTCGCCGAGCCTGGCCACCAGGGCCTGCACGAGGTCTCGCCCTTCGCCCGTGACCTGGTTCGCCGCGTCGTAGTCGTTCCAGTGCCCCTGCGAGAAGGCGAGGTAGCCGTAGAAGGAGTTGATGAGGATCTTGAAGGTCTGCTGGAGCGCGCCGGCCTGGGTACGCTCCTCGGGCGACTCCGCCTCCCGGGACGCGCGCTTGGCGGCCACGCGAAACTCCCGGAGATCGCGGAGGAGGGTAGGAAAGACTCCGAGCGAATCGCTGGCGGGAGCGATGCCACGCGCCAGCATGAGCGAGGGATAGAGGGATGTCACGTCCACATGGAGCACCTTGCTCGCCACCCCCGACAGGAGCATGGCCGTGTAGCCTCCGGCCACGCCCTTGCCCGCGGACGGGGCAGGCACCGCGCGGCCCTGGTGCAGGCATTCCCGCAGGAGGAGGCCGTCGATCTTGGTCGCGTTCCCCCGGAGCACCACCGACTCGTAGGACAGGGGCAGCGCCTGGGCCTGGACGAAATAGGGCGGCGACAGGATGGCCGAGAGCCCGAGGGTCTCGATGACGTCGTCGCGCGCATAGGCCATGAGGGTGGCCGGATCCTCGCGGAAGATGCGCGGGATGTCCTCGGGCGGGAGGTAGGTCCGGTCGGGCGCGGCAATCCCGAAGTGACGCGCGACATCCTTGAGGCCATAGGACTCGAGATCACGCGCGCCCACGTCATAGAGCTGGGCGAGTATCCACGTGTCCACGATGTGACGGCCTTCCACGCGATAGCGGCGGTAGGCGATGGTCCGCTCCGCCACCTGCATGCGCGAGGGATAGCCGGAGAGCGCCGAGCCGTCACGCCCCCACCGCAGGGGCACCTTGAGCCGGCGCGCGCGGGCCTCCATGTACTCGAGGTCGAAGCGGAAGATGTTGTGGCCCTCCAGCACGTCCGGATCACGCTCCCGGATGATGCGGCCGCATTCGCGGAGGAGATCGGCCTCGGACATCTCCGCTCCCGAGAGCACGGCCTGGAATCCCGCGGAGTCGGCCAGGGCGATGGCGATGATGCGATCGGACTCGCGCGCGGCGTTGGGAAACTCGAACCCGGGCGCGGTGGTCACCTCGATGTCGAGGGCGAGGCGGCGGAGATCTCCGAAGGTCATGCCGAGGAAAGACGTCCGTCCCGTCCGGAGCAGGAACTGATGCACGGGGTCCGCGAAGAACTGGTACGGCGCCTCGGGCGCTCCCGACATGCGGCCGGCGGCCTCCCGACAATGATCGCGCGCCTTGAGACACTGGAACCACGAAGCGAATTCCGCCAGCCACCGGTAGACGCCCGGCCCGTCGAGAGGGGTGACGGTGAGGTCACCCTTGAAGTCCTTGAGCAGGTCGGGATCGGCGAGGAGGAGAAAGGGACGGAACGGCGCATCGCTCGCCTGGGTTTCTCCCTCGCGCGAGTAGACGCGGACCGTCGCGTCTCCCGGGGCGAAGGCGAGGTGTCCCGGAACTCCCGCCCGCCCGAAGAGGAGGCGGTTGGCGTAGAAGGGCAGGGGCGCGCCGCTCAATTCAGGAGGCCGATCAGACGATGCAGCTCTTGCCGGGCGGCCGTGTCGTGAGGCTGGAAGGCAATGGCGCCCTCGAGCTCGCGAATGGCCTCCCGTACCTTGTGCTGACGCACGTACACCCGGGCGAGGTTGAGGAAGGGATAGTGGCGCGGCTCGTAACGCGGAGCGATCTTCGCGCGCTCCAGCCACTCTACCGCCTCCTCCGCTCTGCCCAGCTCGATCAGACAGACCCCGATGTCGTTGTACGGATTGCCGAAGGTGGGATCGACGGCGATGGCGCGCTTGCAGGCGGCGATCGCCTCTTCGTGCTTGCCCTGAAACGACAGGGCCCAGCCGAGAAAGGTATGCGCTTCCGCGGTAGGATGAATAGCCAGCGACCGGCGGTAGTGGTCGATGGCTTCCTCGAGGCGCCCGGCCATCTGCGCTTCGTAGCCGCGCTGGAACTGCTCGCGTGCGTCCTCCGGCCACTCACGGTCCGTCATGTGTCAGACTAATTGTACCTCAGAGCGCCCGCGCTATACTTCGCCGGATGGCCCGAATATTTCGCACGGCTCTCCTTCTGAGCGCGCTCGCCGTGACCACGTCTTGCGCGCGACCGATCTCCTTCGAGAGCGCCACGCCAAATCATCCGGACCGGGTGGAGGGTCGTCTCACCAGGCCCGAGGGAGCCGGGCCCTTTCCCGCCCTCGTGCTCCTCCACGGCTGTCAGGGTGTCTCGCCGCAGGTGAACGCGTGGGCCCGCTGGCTCGCCGATCGCGGCTATGTCGCCTTCGTGGTGGACAGCTTCGGGCCGCGCAAGGAGCCCGCCGACTGCAAGTCCGACGGCAAGCCCGACGCCCCCGCCACCGCGCGCTTCGATGATGCCATCGGCGCCCTCAAGTATCTCCAGGCCCAGCCGTTCGTCATTCCGGAGCGCGTGGCCTCCTTCGGCTGGTCACAGGGCGGGGTCTTCGCCATCGCGGTGATCAACGGGCCTGCCCTGGAGCGGGCCCGCGCCCGAGGGGTGGTCCTGCCCAGGGTCGGCTACGCGGCGGCGGTGGCCATGTATCCCGGAGGCTGTCGCGACTACGCGAAGGAGCTCGTCATCCGGCCGCTCCTCCTCCTCATCGGGGGAGCGGACGACTGGACGCCGCCCCAGTATTGCCGCGAGCTGGCCGCCAACATGAAGTCGCGCGGGGCCGACGTGACCCTCGTCGAGTACCCGGGCGCCTATCACTACTTCGACGTGGTCGGCCAGCCGAAGCAGGTGCTCAAGGACATCGAGCAGCCGTTCAAGCCGGGGACCTTTGGCGTCACCGTCGCCTACAACGCGGCGGCCGCCGCCGACGCCCAGCTCCAGGTCGAGATGTTTCTCGCGCGGGTGCTCAAAGGCGCGCCGTCACGCTGAAGCTCGCTCAGCCGTTGCCCTCTCCGGGCGCGGCGTGCTAGCGTGAGCGACTGACTTATGGATGCTTCCGTCGAGCTCGTCAAGCGGCTTCTCCCATCGGTGGTGCACATCCACACCGAAGTGCCGTCCGCCCATCCCTCCACGCGGATGCTGGGCGACGAGCGCATGGGGACGGGCATCGTCATCGATCCCTCGGGGCTCATTCTCACCGTCAACTACGTGGTCATGGGCGGAGAGACGATCCACGTGAGCTTCGTGAAGGGCCGGACCCAGCGCGCGGAGATCGTGGCCCAGGACTTCGAGCTGGGCCTCGCCCTCTTGAAGGTCAAGCGCACGGGCCTTCCCGCGGTACCCGTGGCCTCGTCGGAAGACCTCGATCGGGGCGAGCCCGTGTTCGCGCTGGCCGCCACCGGGCCGCGCGAGCGCCGGGTCTCCGGCGGCCTCCTCAGCTACCTGGGGGAGTTCGAGGCGTACTGGGAATACATGCTCGATCGCAGCCTGGTGTCCACCGCCTCCAATCCCGGCGCCGGCGGCGGTCCGCTTTTCACGGTGACGGGCCGCATGATCGGGGTGGTGTCGCTCAACCTGGGAGAGATCGTGCGGGCCTCGCTCGCCATTCCCGGGGAGTGCTACCTCGGCCACCGGGAGGAGTATCTCCGCCACGGTCGCGTGATCAGCCGGGCGCCCCGGGCCTGGCTCGGTGTCTTCGCCGAGCGCGTCGACGAGGGAGTGGTGGTGGCGGGCCTCGTGCCGGGCGGTCCCGGCGCCAAGTCCGGCATCAAGGAAGGCGACGTCATCGTGTCGCTCGACGCGCTCCAGGTGCCCACCCGCAAGGAGCTCTATCTCTCGCTGTGGCGGCGCGGTCCCGGCGAGCGGATCGCCCTCGAAGTGATGCGGGACAGCGAGCTCAAGCGGCTCGACGTGACGGGCGGCAACCGGGCGGACTTCTACAAGCAGATTTCCTGAGCGGAGGGCTTCGTGGACCTGGGACTCAAGGGCAAGGTGGCGCTGGTGGTAGCGGCGAGCAAGGGCATGGGCAAGGCCTCCGCCATGGGCTTCGCGGCAGAGGGCGCGCGCGTGACCATGTGCTCGCGGGGGGAAGCCGACCTCACCGCGGCCGCCGAGGACGTGCG
>DASYQB010000089.1:0-3177 GCA_036005985.1 Candidatus Methylomirabilota bacterium
CGGTGTGAAGCGAGGAGGGGGAGCGGTCTCTAGCCCAGATCGGGCTGGATGCGCAGGCCGTTGTTGAAGCGGTTGGTGAAGTTGGCCATGCAGGTGACGAGGGCCAGCTCGACGATCTGATCCTCGGTGAAGTGGCGCTTGAGCTCGCCCACCGCCATGTCGCGCAGCCCCGCCCCCGCCGCCCGGGTCATCCGCTCCGCATAGAGCAGCACCGCCTTGTCCTTCTCGTCGAAGTACGGGCTTCGCTCGTAGAAGGTGAGAGCCTCGATCTGCTCGGCGGTGATGCCCACCCGCTTGGCCCCCGGGGTGTGGGCGCGCATGCAGTACTCGCAGCCGTTCAGGTGCGAGGTCTTGAGATACGCCAGCTCCTTGTATCGGCGCTCGAGGGTTCCCTCGTTCATCACCGACGCATAGAGAGGCAGGAAGTTCTTGAGGGCGGCCGGGTGATGCGCCATGACTCCGTAGAAATCGGGCACGCGGCCCGCCCGCTTCGACAGGCTGTCGTAGGTTTCGCGAAGATCTCCGGAGGCCTTCTCGGGGGGAATGGGATCGACGACCGGCATGCGGCGCCTCCTCGATCAGTACAACGTGTCGCGGACGCGCTTCTGGAGCTCGCTCGCGTACTCGTCCACCGACGCGGCCCCGCCGTGGGCGCTGGGGATCTGATCCCAGAGCATCTGGGCGAAGGAGGGCAGCTTCTCCGGATCCACCCAGGTCGTGGGGTCCCAGAGGCTCGACCGCATGAAGGCCTTGGGACAGTGGAGATACGCCTCCTCCACTTCCACCCCGAGGGCGACCTTGGGATCCTTCCCCTTCGCGGCGAGGCGGCCCAGGATCTCCTGGTCGCGGATGATGGCCGCCCGCCCATTGACGCGCAGGGTGTCCCCCCGGCCGGGCACGAGGAAGATCAGGCCGACGTGCGGGTTCTCGATGACGTTGCTCATGCCGTCGATGCGGTTGTTGCCGGGCCGGTCGGGCACCACGAGGTGGGTGTCGTCCAGCACGAGCACGAAGCCCGGCGCGTCGCCCTTGGGCGAGACATCGCACTGCCCGGCGGCGTTCGAGGTGGCGATGAGCAGAAACGGCGAGGCGGCGATAAAGGCCCGCGAGTGCTCGTCCAGAGACGACTGGCACTTGAGCACGGCTCGCTCGCTGGGCTGGCCGAAGATGGCCCGGAGCTCCTGCTGGGACTGCACGACGTCCTTGAACATGTCTCCACCTCCTGGCGGGAGCATAGCATGCCGCCCATTCTCTTTTCTTGGTGGGGATGAGGGGCGGGCGCTATCCTGAAATCTCTACTCGTTCGAGGGGAGACTCCCAAATGGCGCTACGCCTCGGTTTCGGCATTTTCCCCAAGCTGCTCCTGACCATGCTGGTGGTGACGCTGATCCCGCTCGGGGCGATCTGGTACCTCGACTACCGGACCGAATCGGAGAACCTGTCGAACCAGATCGAGCAGCGCCTGAGCGGCCAGGCCGACACCATGGTCGGCTACGTCGACGCCTGGGTGGACATGCACCTGCGCATGCTGCGACAGAACGCAGCCCTCGAAGACATGGCGGCCATGGACGGCAAGAAGCAGAAGCCGCTCCTCCGCGCCATCGCCGCCGAGTACAAGTGGGTGTACCTCGCCTTCACCATCGCCCCCGACGGCAACAACGTGGGGCGTAACGACGAGGAGCCGCCGCGCTTCTACGGGGACCGCGGCTATTTCAAGCAGGCCATCGATGGGCGACAGATGGGGCAGGAGGTGGTGATCAGCCGGACGACCGGCCAGCCTGCCGTCATCCTCTCCGTGCCCATCTGGCGGCTCGACAAGGTCCTCGGCGTGCTCGCGGTGGGCACGAGCATCAGCGACGTCACCACCACCATCGCCAACGCCAAGATCGGCCAGACAGGCTTCGTCTTTCTCGTGGATGAGCAGGGCAAGGTCATCGCCCATCCCACGGCGCGGGAAAGCCTGAAGGCGCATCCGGCGGTGGTCGCGCTGGGCGGAGAGCCGAGGAAGCAGCTCGCCTACACCGACGCCCAGGGCAAGCACGTCATCGCCTTCGCGGAGAGGACGAAGTACGGCTGGACGCTCGTGGCCCAGCAGGACCACGAGGAGGCATACCGGCCTCTCGCCGACGCCAACCGCAACGCCCTCATTCTGCTCGGGGTGACCGTGCTCTTCGTCATCCTCGCCTCCTACGCGCTGGCCAGTGGACTGACGCGTCCGATCCGGAGGCTGACCCAGATCTCCGACGGGATCAGCCGCGGCAACCTCGCGGCCTCCATCACGGAGACGCGGCGCTCCGATGAAATCGGCAGCCTCGCGCGGGCCATCGAGCGGCTGCGGGCCAGCGTGAAGCTCGCCGTCGATCGCCTCGGTACCCAGTAGCAATCGGCAGGAGCATGAGCCCCGAGCCGGCCGCCGTTCCCTACGCCGAGCTCTTGAGCGAGCTGGGCCGTCTCTGCGCGGCCAAGCGCACGGGCACCATGTTCATCGCCACCACCGACAATCAGTCGGCGCGCATCGGGCTCCGGCAGGGCGACATCATCTCCCTGGTCTTCCGCACCCAGCGCGGGGTCGAGGCGATCGATCGCATCCGCAAGATCACCGCGGGACGCTTCACCTTCTCGGACACCGTGGTCGATCGCGTCGCGTCCGCCGACCTCCCCGCTACCTCCGATCTGCTCAGCCTGCTCGCCGGCAACGGCGCACCGCCCGTCGTTTCGGCCGCGCCCGCTCCTCCCCCGCCGCCTGACGCCGCGCCACGTCCCGTCGCGGTGGCGGCCCAGCCTCCGGCGGCCGCCAGTCCCGAGCTCGTCAAGGCGCAGGCCGTCATCGAGGCGGAGCTGACCGAATTCGTCGGCCCCATCGCCCCACTTCTCTGCCGCGGCCACATCGCGAAGGCAGCCGCCGCGGGACCGCCGCTGGATGTGCCCGCGCTGGTCGAAGCGGTCGCTCGCGAGATCGGCGACGGGGCCAAGGAAGACCGCTTCCGGCAGCAAGCCCTCGCGCGTCTCCGCGAACGCTAGCTCGCTTCGGTCGTCACGAGTCGCAATCGAATCGACACGCTCCTGGCCTCGCGTAAGTCTGACGCGATCCGCAGTCGACCGTTCTTACAATCGTCGCCGTTTCGCGGGAAGATTTTTCCATGGAACGAGGCGACCATGATCTTCGTTCTGTCGGCG
>DASYQB010000090.1:0-1550 GCA_036005985.1 Candidatus Methylomirabilota bacterium
CCGAGAGCGGTGCGCTTCGATCTGTACAAGGATCCCCACCTGCTGGACCTCCGCATGGCCGCGGTCCGCTCGCATCACTTCGTGCCGATCTTTCTCGAGAAGGAGCTCTTCTCTCCGGCCCCGGAGGGCGCGTACGCGGGAAGCTGGACGGCGAACACCCGCCACGGCGCGGCGTGGCTGTCCTTACACGATGACCGTGTCGCGCGCGGGCTGGACCCCGCCAGCTTCGGGGTCGTCAAGGCCTTCGATCTCCTCCTCGAGGGCAGCGAGGCTCTGAACGCCTTTGCGGGGCTGGTCGGTGTGCTGCGTGCTGGTGGCATCCGTCATCTCTTGATCCCGCTTCCCGCCGAGTCCCACGCCTGCGCATTGCTCACGCCCTTCGCCGCCGAGGTCGTGGACATGAACTTCGTGGTGAAGAGATTGGGCGACAGTGCACCCGTCGCCCCGGGACCCATCTACTTCGACATCCGTCACTGATCGGACGCGGTATGCGTCCCCCCGTGCCGGCTCTGGTAGACTGAGGGCCCGCCATGAAGACCGAGATCCGAGTCAACGGGCCTCTCGACGTGCCACGCACGCTCGAGCGCTACCGGGTATGGGGAGAGGATCCCGTCAACCGGCTCGGCGCAGGCGTGTTCGTCCGTGCGATCCGGGTGGCGGGGGCTTGGCATGGATACGAGCTGCGCTGGTCGGGTACGGTGGACGCCGCGCGACTTCTCGTGTCCACTCCAGGGAATCGCAGCGCCAGGGTGCTCGAAGCGGCGGTCGATGAGGTGGGCCGGATCTGCGGGCTGGGGCTCGACGTGGAAACATTCTATGCGGCCGCGAAGGAGGATCCGGTTCTGGGTCCCCTCGTGCCTCGGCTATGGGGGCTCCGCCCGACCTTGTCCCCGCATCCCCTCGAGATGCTGATCGGGTCCGTGTGCGCCCAGCAGATCAATCTGGCCTTCGCATTCACCGTCAAAGCCCGGCTCGTCCGCCGCTTCGGCGCCCCCGTCGACATCGCCGGCCAGACTGTCTACGGCTTTCCCGAAGCGGCGGACCTCGCGCGGGCGCACGTGGACGAGCTTCGCCGTCTGCAGCTGACCACCCGGAAGGCGGAGTATGTCGTGGGTCTCGCCCACCAGGTCGCGTCGGGCCGCCTGGATCTGGAGGCGCTCGGCCGTGGCTCGAACGACCAGGTGATCGAGACGCTCACGGCCGTCCGCGGGTTCGGTCGCTGGACGGCCGAGTGGTTCCTCGCGCGCCATCTGGGCCGGGGCGACGTCTGCCCCGCGGGTGATCTCGCGGTGCGCCGCGCCTTCGAGCGCTTCTACAATCGCGGGCGGGCCCTCGACGAGGCTCGGGTCAGACGGCGCGCGCGGGCGTGGGGCGTGCATCAGAACATGGCCGTCCACTACCTCCTGGCCGGACAGCGGTTGAGCGCGGCGGCAGCCTGACCCCATGGCGATCAAGATCAATCTGCCCATACTCGGCCAGCCGAATCCCCACGACGTCAAGGATGTGCACCTGGTGGGCCGCTACGCCCTCGGGGTGACATGGGCCGACGA
>DASYQB010000091.1:0-14831 GCA_036005985.1 Candidatus Methylomirabilota bacterium
TGGCGCCCGCGATGATGCCCGGATAGGCCTTGAGGAGACGCTCGATCAGACCCACCGTGATGCCCACCTGCGACACGGGAGGGATGTGGTAGAGATAGATGCGCAGCCGCCGGTCTCCCACGCGCTCGATGACTTCCGCGAAATTCTTGAAGAGCCCATCGTCGGACACGCCCTTGTAATAGAACGGCGGAAGCATGAGCACGCCCCCGCAGCCGAGCTTCATGGCGTGCGCGGTGAGCCGCACCGAATCGGTGAGCGCGCAGCACCCCGTGCCCGGCATCATGCGGGCCGGATCCACCCCGCCGCCCACCAGGCGGTCGAGCAGCTCGACCTTCTCCTCCGTGGAGAGGGAGTTGGCCTCGGAGTTCGTGCCGAAGACCGCGAGCCCCACGTTCTGGCTGAGCAGCCACCGGCATTGCTTGACGAAGCGGTCCGGGTCGGGGGAGAGGTCGGTCTTGAACGGGGTGACCACGGGAGAGAGAACGCCGGCGATGCGGTCGGTCATGCTCAAGGTCTCCTTCGATTCGAGAGGGTTACCGCCGCCAATCATCCTACATCGTGGCCGAAGGTCCGTCCAGACGACCCCTTACCAGTCGAAGACCCTGAGCAGGTTGTGGAAATCGTCGGTCCACACGCCGACCCGGGGCCTCGTCTCGAGCTTGGCGGCCGTCCAGCCAGGGTCGTGCGTCAGGTTGCCGAACGCCTCGGGGGTGCGGGCGAGCACGGCCCAGGTGGAGGAAGTCGCGCCCTCGGCCAAGGGGTTCAGGTCGTGGCGGAGGAGCCGGCCCCCGAGCTGGGCGTCCTCGGCGAGATTGGCCACCACCGGCTCCAGCGAGAGATACCGGTTGGAGAGGTGGAGGACGAGGAGACCCCGAACGCTGAGCATGTCGAAGTAGAGACGGAACGCTTCCCGCGTGAGCAGATGCACGGGGATGGCGTCCGAGCTGAAGGCGTCGACCACGATGAGGTCGTAGCGCTCGCCTGGCCGCTCTCGCCGCACCTCGTCCATGCGGATGCGGGCGTCACCCATCTCGATGCGCACGACGGCGCCCCGGCTGATCGCCTCGGGCACATAGCCGAAGTAGAACCGGTTGGTCGCGATGTCGCGCACCTTGGGGTCGATCTCGTAGAAGGTGATGACGTCGCCGGGGCGGGCGAAGGCGGCCATGGTGCCTGTGCCCAGCCCGATCACGGCGATGTGGACCACCGTGCTGCGCCGTTGCAGCTCGTCCATGACGAGGGCGACGGGGCTGCCGCGGTGATAGTAGGCGATCGGCTCCAGGCGCCGCTTGGGATCGAGGCTCTGGCGTCCGTGCAGGGTGGTCCCGTGCCAGAGCTCGGTGTAGCCCGAGAGATCGTTGTCGCGTGTGACGCGGAGCACCCCGAAGAAGCTCCGGGTCTGCAAGATTTGATTCCCGTTACGCGCGTCCACGAAATCCCCCACGAGGAGCACCGCGATGAGCCCCAGGGCGAGGGCGAGGGGACGCCGCCGAAGGAAGAAGAGGGCGAACAGCGGCACGCCGTACCCGAGCACCTTGTTGACCTTGAGCTCGAGAGGGGTGATCCATTCCGCGACCGTCGCGGAGGGGACCTTGAACAGGTGGGTGAAGAACGTGGTATCGAGCCGGACCGTCACGAGATCCGAGTAGAGGATGAGGGCCATCAGGCCGACGGCGAGAGTGAGCACGGGGGCGGCCGCGATGGCGCGCGGCGACCACGATCGAGACCCCGCCCGCACCACGAGCAGACAGACGAGGGCCATGACGAGCGGATATTCCGTGAGAGAGGAGAAGACCATGGGCGCAACCAGCGCGTTGAAGAGGCCGCCGAGCACACCCCCCACGGAGATCAGGAGGTAGAACTGGGTCAGGTGCCGGGACGACGGACGCGTGAGGGCGAGCTCGCCGTGGCAGGCGAGGGCAACGAGGAACAGGAGGAGGAAGTGCCAGAGTACGGTGATCCAGATGCGCTGCCGGAACCCGGAGAGGATGAGGAAAAAAACCACGAGAATGACGGGAACGGTGGCCGCTACCACGAGTCGATGGAGGACGGCCGGCCACCGGCCGAAGGCCAGGATGAAGCTCAGAAGATAGATGGCGAGGGGCATCACCCAGAGCAGGGGCACAGCGGCGATGTCGGTGGTGACGTAGGTGGTGGCGCCGATCATGAGGCTCGACGGCACGAAGGCGAGGGCGGTCCAGCGGAGGTACTGCGCCCAGCTCGGCGGAGGTTCGGGCGGCCGTTGCGCCGTCACCGACTGATCCGGCTCGTCTTCCAAAGCGGTGGGCAACTCGGCGGGCAACTCAGCGGGAATGCTCCGCCAGAGGATCAGCATGCACAGCGCGATGAGGCCGGCGAGGGCGAGATAGCCGAGGCTCCACAGTCGGGTCTGGGTCAGCCAGCCCTCGCCTCTCAGATGGAGCCGCGGCTCGATCAAGGTCGGATAGCCGAGGAGAGCGAGCATGCTGCCGAGGTTGCTCGCGGCATAGAGGAAGTAGGGATCACGCGCCGCGGGGTGACCGGTGTGGGTGAACCACTTCTGGACGAGGGGCGCGGTGGCGCTGACCACGAGAAAGGGCAGGCCCACCGCGAAGGAGAGGAGGACCAGCACGTCGAGGATGGGATTGGCCTCGCCCCCGTGCAGGAGGGCGGGATTCATAGCGAGGGGCAAGACGGCGAGGGGAAGCGCGAGCAGGACGAGATGGAGGAGCATCTGGCCGCGGAGGCCGAGCCAAGCCGTGCTCGCATGAGCGTAGGCGTAGCCGCCGAGGAGCGCCGCCTGGAAGAAGACCATGCAGGTGCTCCACACCGCCGGGGTCCCTCCGAGCAGGGGGAGGATCATCTTGCCCACCATCGGTTGCACCACGAAGAGGAGGGTGGCGCCGGTGAACATCGTGACGGCATAGAGGAGGAGGACGGCGATCAGATCGGGATCCTTGCTGGCCACCGCTGAGCGGTGCCCGGGGTAGCACGAGATTCACCACCGCACCCGTGTTCACCCACGGTGCGTGGCCGGCCCACGTCGTGAGGTGATACCCATGTAGGTCCCGGGGAGGCGCGGTGTCAAGGACATGCGCGTCCTTGACACCCTTTTTCCATGGACATACCATCACTGCGCTTCCCTGTCCGGTCAAAGCCGCCGCGGACGACGCAATCCACCAGTAAGGAGGGCTCGATGCGCAACGCCATTCGTTCCATTGCGATGCTGCTGGCCGTGCTCGGGGCGGTGACGTTGCCGGTATTCTCGGCGACGGCCTGGGGGGCGGGCGAGCGAGACGTCACGGTCGCCCAGGGGATCGACGCCGAGTTCCTCGACGTGCAGATGACCAACAACATCGTCACCCTCATCATCAACACGTCGATCTATGACACGCTCCTCACCCGCGACAAGCAGCTCCAGCTCGTGCCGAACCTCGCCCTCTCCTACAAGCTGGTCAGCGAGAGGGTGTGGGAGGTGAAGCTCCGCCAGGGCGTGAAGTTCCACAACGGCGAGCCCTTCGACGCCAACGCGGTGAAGTTCTCCTTCGAGCGCATCAACCGCGCGGATTTCAAGTCGCCGCAGAAGGGATGGTTCGCCACCATCGAAGCGGTGGAGATCGTCGATCCCTACACCGTGCGCTTCCACAACAAGGTGCCCGATCCCGCCATGCCCGCGCGCATGACCCTCATGTATCAGCTCGCCCCGAAATACGTCGCCCAGGTCGGCGACGCGCAGGCCAATCTCAAGCCGGTGGGTACGGGGCCCTTCAAGTTCGTGGAGTGGGTCAAGAACGACAAGATCGTGGTGGAGGCCAACGACGCCCACTGGACGGGCAAGCCGGCGGTGCGGCGCGCCACGTGGCGGCCCATCCCGGAGCTGGGAGCGCGCATCGCCGCTCTCCAGACCGGCCAGGCCGATCTCATCGTCAACGTCCCGCCTGACCAGCTGCAGCAGCTCGCGGGGACAAAGACGGTGCGCGTGGAGAAGATACCGAGCTGCCGCATCATCTACTTCGGCCTCGCCCAGATCAAGGGCGGGCCCATCGCGGACAAGCGCGTGCGCCAGGCCATCAACCACGCGGTGGACGTGCAGGGCATCATCGACAGCGTGCTCCTCGGCAACGGGAAGCGGATCAACTCGTCCATGCCACCCAATGTGTGGGGCTACGATCCCTCGATTCCCTTCTACGAGTACAACCCCAAGAAGGCCAAGGAGCTCCTGACCGCGGCGGGCCAGACGAACATCCAGCTCACCCTGCAGGCCCCCAACGGGCGCTGGGCCATGGACAAGGACATCGCGCAGGCGGTGGCCGGCCAGCTCACGGAGAACGGGATCAAGACCAACGTGAAGATCATCGGCGAGTGGGGCAGCTACGTTCGCTCCGTGCTGGATCACAAGACCGAGGACATCTTCATGAACGGCTGGTGTCTGCCCAGCCTCGAGCCCGATCACTGGGTCACCCCCAATCTCCACACGGGAGAGCCCGTCTCCCAGTACTCGAATCCCGAGGTGGACAAGCTGATGGAGCAGGCGCGGTCGGAGATGAACGTGGAGAAGCGGAAGCAGCTCTACAGCCAGCTCCTCAAGATGATCCGTGAGGACGCGCCCTGGCTCTTCATGTATCAGCAGATGGATATCTACGGCGTGAACAACCGGCTGAAGTGGACGCCGCGCGGCGACGAGTCGATACGCCTCACGGAGATCGGGTTTTAGTTCGTAATTTGACTCGTCCCCTCACCCTGCCCTCTCCCCCTCGCGGGGGAGAGGGAATCGTGGGCTGCCCCCTCTCTCCCGCCGGCCGTCCCCTCTCCCCTCTGGGGAGAGGGCAGGGTGAGGGGCAGAGGTGACGGGCGGCTAGACGAATGTTCGCCTACCTCCTCCGCCGGCTCGGGCAGAGCGCACTCGTCCTTCTCGGCGTGTCGATCATCGTCTTCGGCCTTCTCCACCTCACGGGAGACCCCACGCGTCTCCTCCTGCCCCTCGAGGCGCGTGAGGAGGATGTCCGCCAGCTCCGTGCCCTTCTCGGCCTCGACGATCCACTCTGGGTCCAGTACGTCCGCTTCCTCGCGCGCGCGGTGCGTGGTGATTTTGGCGTGTCGTTCAAGCATCAGGTGCCCGCCCTCACCCTGATCTTCCAGACCCTACCCGCCACGCTCGAGCTCACCGCGGCCGGCCTCGGTCTCGCCCTCGTGGTGGCGGTGCCCGCGGGCATCCTGGCTGCCCTCCGCCGCAACTCGCTCATCGACGCCGTCTGCTCGGTGGGCGTACTCCTCGGCCAGGCCATGCCCGTGTACTGGCTGGGCCTGCTCCTCATCCTCGTGTTCGCGGTCAAGCTCGGCTGGCTGCCCGCGGCGGGACGCGACGGGCTCGCCTCGCTCGTGCTGCCCGCCTTCGCCCTCGGTGCTTTCTCCATGGCCCGCATCGCGCGCATGGCGCGCTCCGGCATGCTCGAGGTACTCGCCCAGGACTATGTGCGCACGGCGCGCGCGGTCGGGGTGCGCGCCTTTCTCGTCACGTACAAGTACGCGCTCAAAAACGCGGCCATCCCCCTCGTCACCATCGTGGGCCTCGAGTTCGGCGTGCTCCTGGGCGGCGCGGTGATCACGGAGACGATCTTCGCGTGGCCCGGGGTGGGCCGGCTCGCCGTGGACGCGATCTTCAGCCGCGACTATCCGCTCGTGCAGGCCATCGTGGCCATGCTCGCCACGCTGTTCGTCGTGATCAACCTCGTCATGGACATGCTCTACACGTATCTCGATCCGCGCATCGTGCTGGTGCGGAGCCGCCAGTGAGCGAGGTGGTAGGGGTGGCCGTGCCGGCGGATGTCCAGCCCGCCGTCGGCGCCCCGCGACGGCGACTGAGCTTTCGTGCCGTTTTCGGCCTCACCGTTCTCCTGTGCATCGGCGGGGCGGCGGTCCTCGCTCCCCAGATCGCGCCGTGGGATCCCGCGCGGCAGATGCTTCTCAAGCGTCTCCGGCCGCCCATGTGGGAAGCGCGGGGCCTGCGCGAGCATCCCCTGGGCACAGACCATCTCGGGCGAGACATCCTGAGCCGCATCCTCTACGGCGGCCGGATCTCCCTCGGCGTCGGCCTCTCCGCGGTCACCCTGTCCTGCCTCGTGGGCGTCACCCTGGGCCTCCTCGCGGGATTCCATGGCGGCCGGACCGACGCCCTCATCATGCGGGTGGTCGACGTGTTCCTCGCCATCCCGTACATCCTCCTCGCCATGGGGGTCGTGTTCGCCCTCGGGGCGAGCCTGCTCAACGTGATCCTGGTGATGGCGCTCACGCGCTGGGTGCAGTTTGCGCGCATCGTCCGCGCCGACGTGCTGTCGATCCGGGAGCGCGAGTTCGTGAGCGGGGCCCGGGCTCGCGGCAACCGCTCCATGCGGCTCCTTCTCCGCCACGTGTTGCCCAACGCGCTCACTCCCATCATCGTGGTGGCCACCCTCGAGCTCGCCTTCATGATTATCTACGAGTCCGCTCTCTCCTTCCTCGGCCTGGGTGTCCAGCCTCCCACTCCCACCTGGGGCTGGATGCTCTCCGACGGCCGCAACTATGTGGCGACCGCGTGGTGGCTCGCCACCTTCCCCGGCCTCGCCATCATGCTCACCGTGCTCGCCGTCAATCTCCTCGGCGACTGGCTCCGCGACACCCTCGACCCGCGCCTCAAGCTCTAGACGATGATCGACGTGACGATAGCGGAGAGCATGACCGGACGGGTGGCGTCGGGGGAAGGGGTGGCGCGGCGGGCGGAGTGGGCCCTTCACGAGTGCGCGCAGCCCGCAGGGCTGCGATTCACGAAGGGTAGGGTGGCGAAGCCCGTTGCGCCACCCCTTCCCCCGGCGACAGGACCCGTCCGCCTCGCGTCGGCAGCGTCACTCTGAAATGCCGCTGCTCTCAGTGGAAGGTCTGGAGACGCACTTCGCGACCAACCAGGGAGTGCTCCGCGCGGTGGACGGCGTGAGCTTCGCCATCGACAAGGGCGAAGTGCTGGGACTGGTAGGTGAGAGCGGGTGCGGCAAGAGCGTCACGTCGCTGTCCATCATGCGCCTCGTGCAGCCGCCGGGCCGGGTGGCCGCGGGCCGCGTGCTCCTCGAGGGCGAGGATCTCCTCGCCATGGACGCCGAGGCCATGCGCCGGGTGCGCGGTGCGCGCATCGCCATGGTGTTCCAGGAGCCGATGACCTCGCTCAATCCCGTGTTCTCCATCGGCGATCAGATCGCCTCCGCCGTGCTCGCCCACGGCGGGGCCAGTCGCCACGAAGCGTGGGCGCGCACCGTCCAGATGCTCGATCTCGTCCAGGTTCCCGCGGCACGCCAGCGGGCCCGCGACTTTCCCCACCAGCTCTCGGGCGGGCTGCGTCAGCGCGCCATGATCGCCATGGCCCTCGCCTGCGGGCCCGCCCTCCTCATCGCCGATGAGCCGACCACCGCTCTCGACGTCACCATCCAGGCGCAGATTCTCGACCTGCTCCGCCGTCTCCAGGCCGAGCGCGGAATGGCCGTGCTCCTGATCACTCACGATCTCGGGGTGGTGGCCGAGCTCTGTCATCGCGTGGCCGTGATCTATGCCGGGCGCATCGTCGAGATGGCCCCCGTGGCGAGCCTCTTCGCGCGGCCGCTTCATCCCTACACACGCGGGCTGCTCCAGTGCCTCCCCCATCCAAGCCGATTCGGTCAGCCTCTCGCCTCCATCGAGGGCGTGCCTCCCGATCTCCGACAGGAGCGCGCGGGCTGCCGCTTCGCCCCGCGCTGCTCCTACGCCGTCGCCGCCTGTCGTGTGCAGGAGCCCGCGCTCGAGGAGCGGGAGCGGGGGCACTTCGTGGCCTGCCCGGTGGTGGAGTGATGGCTGGCTCGCTCCTCGAAGTGCAGAACCTCGAGAAGCAGTTCGCGGTGGGTGGGGCGTGGCTCGTGCGTCACCGCCGGATCATTCGCGCGGTGGACGGTGTGAGCTTTGCCCTCGAGCGGGGAGAGACGCTGGGCCTCGTGGGCGAATCGGGTTGCGGCAAGTCGACGACGGGGCGGCTCATCCTGCGGCTGATCGAGCCCAGTGCGGGGCACATTCGCTTCGAGGGGCGCGATCTGGTAACTCTCTCGGCGAGTGAGCTGTGGGCAGCGCGACAGCGGATGCAGATCGTCTTCCAGGATCCCTTCGGCTCGCTCAATCCGCGCATGCGTGTGGGCAGCATCATCGCCGAGCCGTTGCAGATCTACGGTCAGGCCGATGCCGCGGGGCGCCGCCGGCGCACCGCGGAGCTCCTGGAGGTGGTCGGCCTCAATCCAGGATTTGCCGAGCGGTACCCGCACGAGCTCTCGGGCGGTCAGCGCCAGCGCATCGGCATTGCGGCTGCCCTTGCCCTGCAGCCGAGCCTTATCGTGGCCGACGAGCCGGTGTCGGCGCTCGACGTGTCCATCCAGGCCCAGGTGCTCAATCTGCTCATGGATCTGCGGCGGCGATTCGGATTGACCTATCTGTTCATCTCGCACGACCTGCATGTGGTCCTGCACATGTCGGATCGGGTCGCCGTGATGTACCTCGGCGAGATCGTGGAGATCGGCTCGTGTGACACGATACATCGCGAGGCGAAGCATCCCTACACGCAGGTGCTGCTCTCGGCGGTGCCGGTGGCCGACCCCGCCGCGCGCCGCGAGCGGATCGCTCCCAAGGGGGAAGTGGCGAGTCCCCTCGACGTGCCCGAGGGCTGCCGCTTCCACCCGCGCTGCCCCATGGCCTTCGACCGCTGCCGCGTCGAGCGCCCGGCGCCCCGCGACTTCGGGGCCGGGCATTTCGCTTCTTGTCATTTGTATTAAGTCGGGGGGAGCGATCGCCGCTCCTCCCCCGATACCCCCCCACCGAGTTCGAGCGACGGAGAGTCAGGAAGGTGGCAAGAACGTTTCCCTCTCCCTGGACAGGGAGAGGGAGCAAGTTGTCAGCACCTCCGAGACGTAACACTGGCGCCGCTCCGTCCCCGACCATCACCGAGTCAGGGTAGGAACAGGCTGCCGCTAAATTTATTTTGCGAGCTTGACGGCTACGTGTACGGGGTCGGGGAGGGAGGATCGGCCCGCTTCGAGCTGCCAGGAGCCGATCTGGCTGAGGCCGCGCGTGAACTCACCGTAGCTGGAGCGAGGCACGCTGGCCAACAAGGTGGAGGTTTGACCTTGGCCAAACTTGGTGCCGCCGACTCGCGTGAGCAGCATCGTGAGATCGCGCTCGGCATCTTTCCGGTTGCGGACGGAGAGCTGGACGGCCACGTCGATCTTGCCCGCTTCAACAAGGGCACCCGGTTCGATCGCCGGCTCAGAGCTTGGCTTTGCTGTGGCGACTTCGCTGCTCGGGGTGGGTCGCGGTGGCTTGCTGACTCTCGAAGGTAGCGACGGGGCCGGGGACTCCGACACGGGCGGGCGCGCGGAGCTTGCCTTGGTCTTGCCGGTGATCTTCGGCTCGGGAGCGCTCGCAGGGGGTGACGGCGTCTTGGGAGCCAACTCCATGGGCGACGTGCTGCGCGGTGGAACGGGTGCCGGGGGCGGTGCCGACGGGGGCGGGGCGGAAGCGACTTCGGGCGGGCGCGCTTCTTGCTGAATCTTCTGGGGTGGCGCCGACGAGGGCGGGGCGGAAGCGACTTCGGGCGGGGGCGCTTCTGGCTGAACCTTCTGGGGTGGCGCTGACGAGGGCGGGGCGGAAGCGACTTCGGGCGAGCGTGCTTCTGGCCGAACCTTCTGGAGCAGGGCGACGAGAGATGATTCGAGGTTCAAGTTCAGATTCAGGCGGGAGCCGTAGGCCAGAACTCCTCCTACGGCTCCCAGCACTAGCGCCACTGCGGCGACGCTTACCCAGAGCGCACGATGCGATGACCGACGTGCTGGCGTCACCGCTTCGATAATGTCGGCGGACTCGTCAATGTCGGTGGATTCGTCGGGAAGATCGGTCGACCTCATTGAGGCCCGTCCCCATTGCGGTTCGTTCCGGGACCTCGTCCGGTAGAGGCGGTCAAGCAGTTTTCGGCAGTCCGAACATTTGGCCACGTGAGCTTCGACGGGGACCCACTCGGACAGGCCGATCATTCCATCGACGACAGCGGGGAACTGCGAGCGGGCATCGAGACAATTCACGTTCTGTTCGCCTCCGGCCCGGTCATTGCTGCGTTGCGCTTTGTCTACCGGGAAGGTGGGTGAAGGTGCTGATGGGTTCATCAGGGATCAAGCAACGGCCGTGCCGGGCTTTCGATGGTATCCGTACGACCAACTTCTCTTTGTTTCAGGGGCGTACGGCGAAGAGCAGGATCTCTAGAGAAGAAACAACCGGGGACGACTTGCTTACCTTCAGGTAGGAATTACACGGCGCAGACTTGCTATACGCGCCGGCCGGCTACTCCACGCCGCGGGCGACGCGGTGACCTGATTGATAGACGTCGAGAATGTTCCACAGTGCGGTGATGTCACGCGTGGGATCGCCACGCACGACCAGCACGTCGGCGGCGCGGCCGGGAAGGAGCCGGCCGGCCACGGCACCCACGCCGATCGAATCGGCGGCACCCGCGGTACCGGCCACGATGGCCTCCGAATACGAGAGCCCGGCCCGGGCGAGCATATGGATCTCGTGAACGAATTCGCCGGGCGCGTACCAGCCCCACGGGGAGTCCGACCCCGCGGTCATGAGCACGCCGGCCTCGCTCATCTGGCGGACCGCGTCTACGCGCACGTCCAGGGCGCGCCGCGCCGTCTCGAACTGCGTCTCGAGCTCGGGCGTGAGGCGTCCCTCACGCTCTCTCGCCTCGCGCTGGCGCTCGATGCCTGCCTTCATCACGTAGAGGGTCGGATTGACCCAAGCCTTGGCGGCCACCAGCCGCTCCACGAGATCGGGGCGGAAGTGATAGGTGCCGTCGGGCGCGGTGAAGATGCAGTGGATGATCATGTCCACGCCCGCGTCGAGGCAGTTCTGTATGGATTGCGCCGATGTGCAGTGGGCGGCCGTGAGCTTGCCGTGCCGGCGCGCCTCGTCGGTCATGGCGGCGAGCTCGGCCACGGTGTAGGAGGCGCGGTTGGGATCGGACGTGCGCGTCGAGCCGCCGCTGGCCACGATCTTGATGTAGTCGGCGCCTTCCTTGAGGAGCTTGCGCACCTCGGCCCGCACCGCGACCTCCCCGTTCGCTTCGGAGCCGAAGTAGCCCATGTGACCGCCGGTGATCGCGATGGGCCGCCCGCAGATCACCATGCGCGGGCCGGGCGCGAGCTGGCGTCGCACGCCCTCGCGGAGCGAGAAGGCGACCTTGCCCTTGGCGCCGTTCTCGCGGAGGGTGGTCACGCCGGAGTGCAGGAGGGTGCGGGCGTTCTTCGCAGCCTGGAGGAGCAGGAAGTCGTCGTCCTCCTTGGCGATGTCGTCGCCGAGGGTGCCGTCGCCGGGCGCCACGAGGTGGGTGTGCGCGTCCACGAGACCGGGCAGGATCGTCGCATCGCCGTAGTCCTTCCGGTCGACCGACGCGCCTTCCGGCGCCCGCACGTCCGCGGCGCGGCCCTGTTTGACCACGCGGCCGTTCTCGACGAGCACGGCGGCCTGCTCGGCCGGCGCGGAGCCGGTGCCGTCGACCAGACGGGCGGCGGTGATCAGCGTGAAGCGCGCGGCGCTTTCGGGCATGCCATCGTCTCCTTTGAGCGAGTCATACCGCTAGGGCAGCTCCTGCAGGAGCTTCTCCACCGTCTTCTGGATCTGCTCTTCGGAGCCGTCGGCGCCCGTCACGTCCTGGTCTGTCCCGATCGACCGGAAGGCGAGCTTCCCCGTCGACCGCTGAATCATGTCGATCATGAGGGCGCCCTCCGTGTAGGTGATCTCGCGCGACGTCACCACGGGAGGAGGGCCGTAGTATCCCCAACCCCAGCCGCCCCAGTAGGCGGGACCGACCGGCACGGCTTGCGTCACCATCTGTCGCGCGTCCTTCACACCCACGCGGTACACCAAGAGAAAGTCGGCGCTGTTGGGATCGGTCTGGCGGTAACCCTTCTGGGCCAGCACTCGGTCCACCGCCTGCTGCACGCGCCCGTGGATGATGCTGTTGTTCACGCGCGGGTCGAGCTCGTCCGGCTTCTTCTCGGCGGGCGGTGGGCCCCAGGCCCAGGTCGATCCGGGCGGAATGGTGATGGCGGGATCACGAATGACGTTCACCTTGAGCGAGCTGCAGCCGGTGGCGGCGAGGAGGCCCAGGGCGATCGCGGTCACCGCGAGGGTTCTCAGCTTGAGCGTCATCTGCATCTCCTTGACGGCGGCAGCGCACGAAGGGTTGGGCGGAGCTTCACCACGGTAGCACACCGCGTTGGCGGATCCGCGCCGGAGGTCTCGCGCCTGGTGTATTCTCCCTGCACGATAGCCGGAGCGGGATCATCCGCTCCCTGCGTTCCCATGGCCGCCGGACAGGGCCGCCGAACAGGAGACGACGATGAGCGAATCAGGAGACCTGCTGTACGACCCCACCGCCGAGCCGCGGATCCTCGCCGCCGGCCTGGCCCCCCGCCTCGCCAGCCTCGAGGGCATGCGCGCGGGGATTCTCGACAACAGCAAAGCCAATGCGGGCACGCTGATGCTGGCCGTGGTGGCGCGCCTCAAGGAGCGCTACGGCGTCCGCGACGTCGTCAAGCGCGAGAAGGGCATTGCCGGGCCGCCGTCGCCCCCGATCATGGCCGATCTCACCAAGTGCGACTTTGTCCTGGTCGGGAGCGCGGACTGAGGGTCGTGCACGTCGTGGAGTATCCACGGCGCCATCGTGCTGGAGCAACACGGGATTCCCACGGTCGTGATGGGGACGTTCGAGTTCGAGCAGCTGGCCAGGCTCGAGGCGAAGAACCGTGGTCTGGCCGACCTGCCCCTTGCCCTCATTCCCCATCCGCTGGGGGGCATCCGTGAGGAGGAAGTCGTCAAGAAGGCCGACCTCGCCATCGATCTGGTGGTCCGCGCGGTGACCAAAGCATGAGCGCACCCGGTCCCGCGGCCAAGACGTTTCGGCTGGACGCCTCGTATACGGCGGTCAACGGCCTGTATCAGGAGCGCGGCTGGACGGACGGCTTGCCCATCGTCCCGCCCACGGACAGGGACGTGAAGGAGTTTCTGCGCTGGACAGATCGCGATCCGCTCGATGTCGTCGCCATCCTGCCCCCGCGGCAGGGTGAGGCGACCGTCGAGCGGATCGCCGTCAACGCGGTCATGGCCGGGTGCAAGCCCGAATACATGCCGGTGATCATCACGGCCATCGAAGCGCTCTCGGATCCCGCCTTCAATCTCGACTCGATCCAGGCCACCACCCACCCCGTCGCTCCGATCATGATCGTGAATGGACCTGTCGCGCGTGAGCTCGCCATCAATGCGGGCTACAACGCTTTCGGCCAGGGCTTTCGCGCCAATATGACGATCGGGCGGGCCGTGCGTCTCCTTCTCATGAATGTGGGGGGCGGCCTGCCCGGCACCGGCGACCGGTCGACCCAGGGAAGCCCCGCCAAGATCTCCTACTGCGTGGCGGAGAACGAAGCGGAAAGCCCGTGGGAGCCGCTTCACGTCGAGCATGGCTTCCCGATCGACGTGAGCACGGTGACGGTCATCGGCTGCGAGGGTCCGCACAATATCCAGGATCACTACAGCTACACAGGCTTGGGCGTGCTCAAGATCGTCGCCGGGGCCATGGGTCAGGCCGGCAGCAACAACCTTCTCGCCTATGGTCAGCCCCTCCTTTCGCTCGGCCCCGAGCATGCGGCCACCATCGCGCGAGATGGTTACAGCAAGCGGCAGGTGAAGGAGTTCATCTTCGAGAATGCGCGCTTCCCCTTGGGCCGGCTCGGCGAAGAGTACCGACGCCTGCACGTCGACCATCGCGGCGTGGTGGATTCGCCCGACACGTTTCTGCCCATCGTGAAGTCACCCGACGATATATCGGTGATCGTGGTGGGCGGAGCCGGCAAGCATACGTGCTGGCAGCCGACCTTCGGCGATCAGACCGGCCCGGCCCGTCGCGCGATCGCGCGCAGGGATGGCACGCCGATCAAGAGCGTCCAGGAGCTGCGGCACTAGGCTGCCGGTCAGGGACGGTGAAACACCTCGGCCGCACGCGAGCCTCGCGTGCGGCCGTCTGGTGCGCGCGACGATCTTCCAGGCGTTACCGCCGGTCGTCCCGATACCGATCCCGATCGCGCCAGTCGCCCCGCCGGTCGTCGCGTCGATCATCGCGTCGATCATCGCGATAGGCCACGTGCTTGTCACGCCGGTCGTCCCGATAGGAGCCGTGGTAGGGAGGCGGCGGCCCATGGCGATGCTCTTCCCACCGCCGGCCCCACGCGGGCGCCCAGCGGGGCGGGACGTCACGCCGCCAGTGCGCCCATTCCCGAGGCGGCACGCGGTAGTACTGCACGGGAACCGCGAGCACAGGACGTGGAACGAATTCTGGGGGCAGCTCCGACCACGGGCCAACCTGGGCGGGGCCCACGTACCACTTGGTGCCCAGGAAGACATAGAAGTCGCCGTCGAACGAGAAGAGGTTGGCCCCCGCCGTCGGAGCGTAGTAGACGGGGCTCGCCGGTACGGGCTCGAGCGGCGCCGGGGCGCCGAGATGAATTCCAAGGTCCACGCTCACTCCGGCGTGCCCCGTGCCAGCGGAGCCAACGAGGGCCGCCAGGCCTATGACGCTTCCCACGAGCATTTTCTTGAGCATCAGAGTTTCTCCCTTCCACCCTCGGGTCGGCTGCGCGCGGGCCGCCCGGGCCGCATGAGCTGCGACCCTGACCCGCCTTCTGCATATAGGACGCAGGGTGGGCTGTCGACGTTTACAGCCCGCTCCGCCCGGGGAGGCAATTGACGGTGGATGAGAAGTCGAT
>DASYQB010000092.1:0-3438 GCA_036005985.1 Candidatus Methylomirabilota bacterium
TCGGACACCGGGCCCGGCGTCTCCGATAAGGCGCGCGCGCATCTCTTCGAGCCCTTCTTCAGCACCAAGCCCCCGGGCATCGGCACTGGGCTCGGCCTCTACGTCTGTCTGGAGATCGCCCAGGAGCATCGCGGCTCGGTCGCCCTCGTGACGAGGCCGACACCGGGCGCCATCTTTCGCGTAGAGCTGCCGGTGCGCGCCCCCGATCTCGGCTGATCGCCCCTACGTGCCGTCGCCCGGCGGCGTCAGGACACCCGCCACCAGCGCCTGCACGTCAACCGGGGCGAATGGCTTGGAGAGAACGAAGCGCACGCCGAAGCGCGTCGCTTCCTCCTGATTCAGCCGGTCCCCCCAGCCCGTGACGAAGCCGAGGGGGACACGAGGGAAGCGGCGCTGGCACGCGGCGGCCACGTCCCAGCCGGACATGCCCGGCATGGAGACATCGGCCAGGATGAGGTCCACCGCCTCGCTCTCGCAGCACGCCAAACCCTCCTCGCCGCTCGCCGCCTCCACCACGGTGTGACCGATGGAGGTGAGCACGTCCCGGAGCACCGAGCGGACCTCGCGCTCGTCGTCGATGACGAGCACGTGCGCCTTGCGGGCGGGGCGCGGCGTCCACTCCCGGACCTCGGCCGCCACCGCCTGCTTGCTCACGGGGAGGCGGACGATGAAGACGCTGCCCTCGCCCAGCCGGCTCTCGATGTCGATGGTGCCCCCGTGCCGCTTGACGATGCCCCAGGAGACGGAGAGGCCGAGGCCCGTCCCCCGCACACCCTTGGTGGTGAAGAAAGGCTCCAGCACCTTGCGGCGGGTCTCCTCCGACATTCCGCATCCCGTGTCTTCCGCGGTGATGGTCACCATCTCCGCATCGCCAGACACGCGGAAGAGGAACTGCCCGCCTTCGGACATGGCGTCGAGCCCGTTGATGAGCAGGTTCATGAACACCTCGCGCAGCTCCGCGGCGATGCCCTTCACGGGACGAACGGTGGCGCTCTCCACCCGCACGTCGTAGGACACGCCGAGGCTCTGGGCCTCGTCCTTCCATCGCCCGCGCGTGAGCTCGACCACGTCGCGCAGGAGCTCCGCCATGTCCACCCGCCCCGAAGGCCGGGTCTGACGGGTGCGCGTGAATTCCTGGATGCGTCGCACAGTCTGGGCGCCGTCCCACGCCGCCTGACGAATGATCTGGACATCCTGCGCCACCGCCGGCTCCTGGCCGGCCTTGAGGAGGAGCTCCGCCCGGCCCACCACCACCGCGAGGAGGTTGTTGAAGTCGTGCGCCACCCCCGCCGCCATCTCGCCGAGCGCGCTCAGCCGCTCCGTCTGCACCACCTGCTGCTGGGAGGCTTCGAGCTTCTGGAGAGTGGCCCGCAGCTCGTGAAGGAGCTGAGCGTTCTGGATGGCCACCCCCGCCTGAGAGGCGAGAGAGGCCGCGAGCATTCCGTAGCGCTCGGGAAAAGGCAGCACCTCTTCGTGGAAGGCGTCCGGCGAGGCGAGGGGCCGTCCCGGCTCACGCTTGCAGTTGATGAGCTGGAGGACCCCGATGACCTCGCCCTCCGAGGTTTTCATGGGCACCACCAGCATGGAGGTCGTCCGGTAGCCGATGTGGGCGTCGAACTCCGTGTTGATATGGAATGGTGACTCCGGGGGCAGAGCGTACGCGTCGTCGATACGCAGGATCTCGCCGGAGAGGGCGACATACCCGGCCACACTCTCCGCGCTGATGGCGAGGGTGAACTCGCTGAACGGCACCTGCACGCTGTCGTTCTGCGCCACCTTGAAGCGCAGGCACTGGCTGTCGTCCGGGGTCTTCTCGACCACGTAGAGCGAGCCGGCGTCGCTCCGCGTGATCTCGCGCCCCTTGGTGAGAATCAGCTCGAGCAGCGCGTCGAGATTTCGCTCGGCCGACAGGCGGATGCCGATGGCCGTGAGCTCTTCGAGCTGGGTGTCCGTCTCGCGCGTTTTCGCTCTCACTTTCGTGCCCGTGCACGCCTCCCGGAGGACGGCGGCCAGTATGGGCGGCGACACCGACGCGCTCAGGTACGCGTAGCCCGGGTGCCCGGGCAATGTCTCAGGAACCTGATCATCGACGATGGCCACCACGGGCATTCCCGCCCCTTGCGCGGCCGCCCTCGCGAGCGCGCTTGCCTCCCCGCCGCCCGCGTCGACGACGAGCACTCCCGGCGGCTCGGCGTCCGCCAGGAGCGGGAGGTCGCCGAGAGGGCGCCGCTCGAAATCTGTTGGCAGCCCCGTCAGGAGCGACGCCGCGAGCGAGTCAGGAACGTACCAGACGGGATGACGGGTCATGGGTCGAGCTCACGCACGGCCTGTGCGCGCCAGCTACTTCTTCTTGAAGAGAGGGAGGCCCACAACGGTACCGATCGGCCCGCTGCCCGACCCAAGGCTCGGTCCTTTGCCGCCCCCTGAGGTTGACCCAGGGCCGCTGTTGCCGAGGGCGCTGCCGGTGCTGCTCAAGCCGCTGATGAGGCTGCCTGAGCCGCTGCCACTGCTTGCCGAGCTGCTGCCCGTGCTTAAGCTGCTGCCACTGCTCAAGCTGCTGACGGCCCCATCAATCGCGCCGAATGTGCTCCCGATCAATGCGCCTGATGCCTCTCCCACTTCTGCCACGGGAACGATGGCGTCCAGAGTCGCACCACCCTCGACGACCTTGGCTATCCCGGTCTGCTCCGCCGTGCCGCTACGTGCCTTCGCCGAGTCGCTGCTCTGCCCAGCCCGCGCCACCTCGATTGCGTTGGCAAGGGCCAGTACTCCCTGACGCTGGTCAACGGCGGCCTGGAGCTTCTCGGGGATCGCCGTCACCGCCTGCTGATTGGGCTTGAGGCCCGCAGTGACCGAGCTGGCCGTGGCGAGATCGAGCGGGCGCATTTTGCCCAGCACATCGCGGGTGACCGTGACGGTCTGAAGGCTCTCCAGCCGGACCGGCGCGCCGCCCGGATTGCTTCGCAGCGATACGTCGAGCTTGCCGTGGAGCAGGTGCACGTTGGTGAAGGCCCCGTTGGGGTCGAGGTCTCCTCCCGCCAGACTGGGGACGATCTCGACCACCAACACGGTGCCCCGGACCGCCGCCACCGCGTGCGGGGTGTGGACCTCGATGACATCGCCCGGCTTCATCCGCTCACGCACGACGGCCAGTCCGACCTTTCCCGACTGGAGCTCGACCGTCGCCCGTCCGCCCTCTTCGGTCACCGTCACCACCGAGAGCTCACGCACGGTGAGGAGCGCCTTGCCGCCCATCAGCACGTGGACCATCGAGCGTTCCTTGGTGATGATCCGGTCCAAGGCAAAGACGTCGTCACGCATTTTGAGATCCAGGGGCTGGGCGGATGCCGAGCGCGCCACCGTCGCCTCGCCGACGAGCGTGGTGACCACCCCCACTCCCGCACGTCCTTGCGCCTGAACACCCACGGGCACGCCAAT
>DASYQB010000093.1:0-5755 GCA_036005985.1 Candidatus Methylomirabilota bacterium
GACGCGCAAGGAAAAGAGCCACGAGCAATTTCGCGAGGAGCAGTCGAAGGACATCCACGAGTTCGCCACCCAGACGGTGGACGAGGCCCTGTGGGCCGAGGTGCGCCCTGCCCTCTACTACCAGGCGGGCGAATTCACCAACCCCGAGACATATACCAAGCTCAAGACGCTCCTCGACGAAGCGGCCAAGACCCATCACACCATGGGCAATGTCCTCTTCTACCTCGCCACCCCGCCCGAGTTCTTCGGCGAGATCGTCAAGCGGCTGGGGGAGGCCGGGCTCGTCCAGCGCGGGGAGGCGGGCTGGCGCCGGGTGGTCATCGAGAAGCCCTTCGGGCGCGATCTGGACTCGGCGCGCGAGCTCAATACCGAGCTCGGCCGGGTGCTCGAGGAGAACCAGATCTACCGCATCGATCACTACCTCGGCAAGGAGACGGTGCAGAACATCATGGTCTTTCGCTTCGCCAACGGGCTCTTCGAGCCCGTGTGGAACCGGCGCTACGTCGACCACGTGCAGATCATGGTGGCGGAGACGGTGGGCGTGGAAGACCGGGGCAACTACTACGACAAGGCCGGCGTGGTGCGTGACATGGTCCAGAACCACATGTTCCAGCTCATGGCCCTCGTGGCCATGGAGCCGCCCACGTCGTTCCATGCGGATGCCGTGCGCGACGAGCGGGTCAAGGTGCTCAAGGCCATCCGCACCTGGAAGCCGGAGGACGTGCTGGGGCGGGCGGTGCGGGGACAGTACGGGCCGGGCGAGGTGGGCGGACAGAGCGCGCCCGGCTATCGCAGCGAGCCCAAGGTGAATCCGAACTCGAACACGGAGACCTTCGCCGCGCTTCGTCTCCAGGTGGAGAACTGGCGGTGGGCGGGGGTGCCTTTCTACCTGCGGTCGGGCAAGCGGCTGCCCCGACGCGACACCGAGATCATGATCCAGTTCCGGCGACCCCCGCTCCTCCTCTTCGACGAAAGCGAAGAGCAGGTCGATCCCAATCGCCTCGTCCTCCACATCCAGCCCGACGAGGGTATCGAGATCCGCGTCAAGGCCAAGCACCCGGGGCCATCCATGGAGCTCAACACCGTCAAGCTCGACTTCAGCTACAAGCAGTTCGGGGAGGCGAGCGCCGCTACCGGCTACGAGCGATTGCTCTACGACAGCATGGTCGGCGACTCCACGCTCTTCCACCGGGCCGACATGGTCGAGGAGGCCTGGCGCATCGCCACCCCCATCGTGGATGTCTGGGCGTCTCTACCCGCCCGCGACTTTCCGAACTACCCCGCAGGCACGTGGGGTCCCCCGGCCGCCGACGCGCTCATGCAGCGCGACGGCCGCCACTGGTGGCTGCCTCACTGAGGCCCGCCCTCGCCCAGATCGCGGAGAAGCTGCGCAGTCGTCCGCACGCCCTGGAACAGGTGATCCAGCCGCAGGTGCTCGTTGGGGCTGTGTTGCCGGTTGTTGGCGTTGGCGTAGGGCACGAGGATGGTGGGCAGCTTCAGGATGTCCGTGAACGCCCAGATGGGCACGCTGCCTCCCATGGTCGGCATCACCACCGCCTGCTGTCCTCCGTGCGCGCGCTCGATGGCGGCCACGATCTCCGCGCACACGGGCAGGTCGCCGGCCGTCTTGGCCGGGTCATAACCGCCCTTGTCGGCCACGCGCAGCGCCCGCTCCCGCAGGCGATCGGGCAGGGGAGCCTCCGCTCCCTCGATCACCTCGAAGCCCTGGGCCCGGATATGGTCGAGCACGCGCTGGTACACGGTCTCGAGCCTCTGGTTCTTGACCATGCGGATGTCGATGGCCACCGTGGACCGGTGGGGAATGATGGTGTTGGCCTCCGCGCCCACGAAGCCGCTGTGCAGGCCGCGGATAGTGAGCGTGGAGTGGAACATGATCTTCTCGAGGTAGTTCTTGGGCAGCGGCACCCCGAGGTCGCGCTCGAGGGCGGGCAGGTCGAGAGGAAAGCGGGCCATGAGTTCGCGCTCCGCCTGGGTCGGCGGGACCACGCCATCCTCGAATCCCTCGATGAGGGGGGTGCCATCGGGAGCGGCCATGCTCGCGAGCAGCCCGGCCAGCCGCCAGTTGGGATTGGGCGCGGCGAAGTTACCCGAGTGGAGATCGCGCCGGGCCCCTTCGATGGTGAGCTCGAACTTGAGAACGCCGCGCGCGCCTAAGGCGATGGTGGGGCGCCCGCTCCCATGCTTGGGCCCGTCGGTGACGAGCACGACGTCGGCGGCGAGAAGATCCTTGTGGGCCTCGGTGAACGGACCGAAGAAGGGGCTGCCGATCTCTTCCTCGCCGTCAAAGATGAACTTCACGTTGACGGCGGGGGACAGGTCCACCTCGTCCATGAGAGCGAGGGCTTCCAGGTGGGACCAGATCGGGCCCTTGTCGTCGGAGGCGCCCCGCGCATAGACGCGCCAGTCGAGGAGGTTCTCCGTGGCCAGGCGCTCGAAAGGAACGGCGGCGGCATCGTCCGCTTCGCCGACCCTGCGGAAGACGGGCTCGAAAGGTGACGGCTGAAACCATTCCGCGCGGGGAGCGGGCTTGGTGTCGTAGTGGCAATAGATGAGAACGGTGCGGGTCGCCCCGGGCACGCGCCGCTCCCCGAACACCGCGGGTCCGCCTCCCGTCTCGAGCACGCGCGCGTCGACGCCCCGGCTTTTCATGAGGGCGGCCAGCCACTCGCCGCCCGCCCGTACGCCATCGGGATTCTGGCTCACCGTGTTCCGCCGCAACAGCTCGAGAAATTCCTGCACGATGCGCTGCCGCTTTGCCGTCAGCCTTTGATCGAACGTGGCCCAGTTGGTCATGGCCGATACCATACCCCGGCGGGCCCGCTCCTGTCGCCCGCGCGCGCCCGGCAAATTGACGCTCGTCTTCGCCGCGTGCTAGCGTGCGCCGGGTGAGTGGCGTCGGCGGGATGCCGGCCGGAGTGATCGTGCTCAAGCTCGTGGTCACCCCGCTCCTGATCGCCGTGGCTACCCTGGTGGCCCGCCGCTGGGGACACGGGGTTGGCGGATGGCTCTCGGGCTTTCCTCTCACCTCGGCCCCCGTCTCGGTTTTCCTCGCCCTCGAGCAGGGGCCGGATTTCGCGGCGGGCGCCGCGGTGGGAACTCTCCTCGGACTGGCCGCCATGGGAATCTGCTGCCTCGTCTACGGACTGGTGGCCCGGCACGCGGGCTGGATGGCGAGCACGGTGGCGGGCCTCGGGACGTTCGTGATCTGTCTCGCCGCGCTGAGCCGGTTCACTCCCTCCCTGCTCGTCGCTTTTCTCGTGGTGTGCGCGGCACTCGCGGTGGCGGCGCTCGCCTTGCCGCGGAGCTCGGGCAAGCCAACGGCAGTGGTCGCGCCGTGGTGGGACCTGCTCGCCCGCATGGTCGTAGCCGCGGCCGTGGTATTGACGCTCACCACGTGCGCCACGTATCTGGGGCCCACCCTGAGTGGACTCTTCTCACCGATACCCGTCTTTCTGTTCCTCCTCGCCATCTTCGCCCAGCGTGCGGAGGGAGCGGAGGCGAGCATTCGCGTGCTCCGCGGGGGGATCATGGGCTCCTTTGCCTTCGCGGTGTTCTTCCTCATCGTGGGGATCGGACTGGGCCGACTGGGCATCGGCGTCACCTACGCCCTCGCCTCGGTGGGCGCGATTGGGCTCAATGGAGCGGTGCTCTCCGTGGGACGCGGCCTGTTCCGATAGCGGGGCCTTTTCCTTTGTCTTTGGCGGCGGCGCGCCCCTATCATGACGCGAGGAGGGTCCCATGGGGGTTCCGTTCCTGATCTTCCTGGCCGCGGTGGGAGCGATCGTCGTGTTCGTCGTGGTGAGCTACAATCGGCTCGTCTCGCTCACCCAGCGCTCCCAATCCTCGTGGTCCGACGTGGACGTGCAGCTCAAGCGGCGCACCGACCTCGTGCCCAACCTCGTCGAATCGGTCAAGGGATACGCCGCGCACGAGCGCGGCACCCTCGACGCGGTGGTGCGGGCGCGGGGAGCCGCGGTGGCTGCCCAGACTCCGGAATCTCGCGCGCAGGGCGAAGCGCAGCTGAGCCAGGCCCTGCGCGGACTCTTCGCGCTGGCCGAGTCGTATCCCGACCTCAAGGCGAGCGCGGGCTTCCAGTCGCTCCAAGCCGCGCTCGGGGAGATCGAGGAATCCATCCAGAACGCCCGGCGATACTTCAACGCGGTGGTGCGCGACCTCAACACCACCATCCAGGTCTTCCCGTCCAACCTCGTGGCCGGCTTCTTCCAGTTCCGTCCCCTCGCGTACTTCGAGCTGGACCGCCCCGACGAGCGGCAGGTGCCCAAGGTCTCCTTCGGGAGCTAGGCGTATCAGGCGCCTTCTCCTCGCTCTGGTCCTCCTCTCCGCCTTGGCGCCGCGGGCGGAGGCCCAGTCCCGCTCCTTCGCCATCGAGCGCTTCGCCGTCACCCTCGAGGTGGGTGCCGATGCCACCCTGCGCGTGCGCGAGGCGATCACCGTCGACTTCCGGGGAAGCCATCAGGGGATCTTCCGCACCATTCCCGTGCGCTACGAGCGGCGGGGCGTGGACTTCGCTCTGCGCGTGGACGACGTCCACGTCTTCGACGAGAGCGTGGCCCCGCTCAAGACCGAGGTGGCCCACCTCGGTCGCGCCGTGCGGATCCGGGCGTGGGTCCCCGGGGCGCAGAACGCCACGAAGACGATCATCATCACCTACCGCGTGCGACACGCCCTCATCGATGTGGACGGGCACGAGGAGCTGTACTGGAACGTCACCGGCACCGACTGGGACGTGCCGATACGCCAGGCGGAGGCGATCGTTTCCTCACCGCCGGGCATTCCGCTGGACCGGATCGAGTCGGTCGCCTATACGGGGCCGCTCGGGGCCTCCGGCAACGATTACACCGAGGAGCGCGCCGACAGCTTTCTGACCTTCAGGACTACGCGCCCGCTCCGTCCGCGCGAGGGACTGACCATAGCCGTGGGCTGGCCTCCCGGCGCGATCCGGGGTCCCGGGGTGATACAGCGATCGTGGTGGTTCCTCGGCGACAACTGGCCGCTCGGCCTGCCCCTCCTGGCCCTGGGTGGCCTCCTTTTCGTCTGGCGCGCTTACGGACGCGATCCGAGTGGAGGTCACCACCCGAATTGGTGGCGCGATCTGGGCGGGCCGCCGACCATCAAGCCCGAGTATCAGCCGCCCGAGGGTATGATGCCCGCGGCGGGGGGCGCGCTCGTGTCGGAGCGGGCCACGCCTCGCGACGTCGTGGCCACCCTCGTCGATCTCGCGGTGCGCGGCTACATTCGCATCGAGGAGATCGCGCCCGCCTTCGGCGAGACGGACTGGATCGTGCACCGGCTCCGGTCCCTCGCCGACGATCCCCATCTCCGGCCGTTCGAGCGCTCCCTCCTCGGCCGGCTCTTCGGCAGCGACGGGAGCCTGGCCGAGCGCCGGCTCTCCGAGATCAGGCGCGACTACGACACCGTCTTCCCGCCTATCCGCGACGAGATCTACCGGGGCCTCATCGGCGACGGCCTGTTCCCCTCGTCGCCAGAAAGGGCGCGGGCCCTCTGGCTCGTCACGGGCCTCGGCCTGATCGGACTGGCTGCCCTCGTGTTCACAGGCGGCCCCGGCCGCTTCGTGAGGTCGCCCGGGATACTCGGCATCGGGCTCGGTCTGGCCGGTCTCATCGTGGCCGCGTTCTCGCCGCTCATGCCCCGCAAAACCTTGCGCGGAGCGCAGGCGGCGACCCACGTCAAAGGCTTCCGCGAGTTTCTCGAG
>DASYQB010000094.1:0-15010 GCA_036005985.1 Candidatus Methylomirabilota bacterium
GCGCGGCTCGACGGGCTTCTCGAGAGCCACCGGAACGCCGTCGCGTACCTCAGAAACGCCCTTTCGATCCGCGACGTTTCCTGATAATCTCTCCGGGTCTGGTTGGACACGCAGGGCACCCACAGCGGAGGTCATGAGCCACATGAGCGACTTCAAGATCTGGATGAACGGCAAGCTCGTCTCCCAGGCGGAGGCGGTGCTGCCCGTCAACAGCGCGGCCGTCTTCTACGCGAGCAACGTCTTCGAGGGCATCCGGGCCTACTGGAACGAGAAGGACGGTGAGCTCTATGCCTTCCGGCTCGCCGAGCACTTCGCGCGCTTCCGGGAATCCATGAAGATGATGCGCTTCACCATTCCGTATCAGGATCTGGACCTGTACGACGCGGTCCGGCAGGTGCTGAGCGGCAACGAGGCCCGCGAGGACATCCACATGCACCTGGTCGGCTATGTCGCCGGGGTCGGGCTCGAGGCAACCTCCCCTACCGGCCTCTATATCAACCCCCGACGCCGGCCCCGTATCGGCGACGGCAATGGGCTCAAGGTCTGCGTCACCTCCTGGCAGCGGACCAATGACAATGCCATCCCGATCCGCGTCAAGTGCGGGGCCAACTACCAGAATGGCCGGCTCGCCGGGCTCCAGGCCAAGGCCGACGGCTACGACTCGCCGATCTTCCTCAATCGCCACGGCACGGTGGCCGAGGGCTCGGGCGCCACGTTCTTCATGGTGCGCAAGGGCAAGCTCGTCACGCCGCCCGTGACCAGCGACATCCTGGAATCCATCACGCGCTCGACCTTGATCGAATCGCTCTGCCCCGCCCTCGGCATGGACGTGGTCGAGCGTGACATCGCGCGCACCGAGCTCTACGTGGCCGACGAGGCCTTCTTCTGCGGCAGCGGATACGAGATCACGCCCATCATCTCGATCGACCGGTTCCTCCTGGGCGACGGCAAGATCGGCCCGGTGACCCAGCGGCTGTACAACGCCTACATGGCCGTGGTGCGGGGCGTGGACCAGCGCTTCCCGGAGTGGCGCACGCCGGTCTACCGGCCAGTTACCGTGTAACGCGCCGGCGGGCGGACGCGATCTCCCGCTGGACTCCTTCCACGCCGGGAAAATCACGGCCCGCCCGCCGGTACCAGTAGCGCGCGTTGTCGAGATCCCCTTCCAGCGTGTGCACGATGCCATGCAGCCAGGCCGCGAGGTTCGACTTGTCTCCCTGCACGATCTCGTGGGCGGGCTGCCACTCCCCCTTCTCGAGGAACTCCACGGCCTTCACCAGCGGGCTACCGGACTCAGGGGCTGTCTCTTGGGTTTCCATGGGCCGATGATACGCCGACCATGTGCCCCCCCGCGCGCCGGAGCGAGGCGGGATCCCGGACGACAGGAGTAGAATGCCGGAGCGCGGATTCGAGACGACCCGATGGCCCGGGAGGCCGTGATGAGCAGGCTCTGGGAAGTGATGAAGCGCGAGTTTCACGAAGTCCTCCCCCCCACCATCTTCTTCCTCGTCGCCTTCCACATCGTCATCCTGGACAGGATCCTCCTGCTCCGCCAGTACGGCCTCTCTCTCACCTCGGTGGCGGGGGCTACCGTGGCCGCGCTCCTCGTGGCGAAGATCGTGCTCATCACCGACAAGTTCCCGTTCGTCAACCGTTTCCCGGACAAGCCCCTGATCTACAACGTGGTCTGGAAGACCGCCATCTACGTGGCGGCGTCTCTGTTCGTCCACTACCTCGAGCACCTCATCCCCGCCTGGTGGCGCATGGGCGGTTTTCTCCCCGCCGCCCGTCACCTCTGGGAGGGGATGGTGTGGCCGCACTTCTGGGCTATCCAGCTCTGGCTCATCGTGCTGATCTTCATCTACTGCGCGACCCGCGAGCTCGTCCGCGCCATCGGCCGCCAGCAGGTCCAGACGATGTTCTTCGGTGCGCCCCGAGCCTCGCGCCCGTGAGGAATCCATAGCCATGGCCACCACCACCCCCGCCGCGCTCCACACCCCGCTGTGCGACCTGCTGGGCATTCGCTACCCCATCTGCCAGGCGGGCATGGGCTGGGTTGCCCGCTCCTCGCTCGCCGCCGCCGTCTCCGCCGCAGGTGGGCTCGGCGTCATCGCGGCCGCCCACGGAACCCCCGAGCATCTCCGGAACGAGATCCGCCGCGTGCGGGACCTCACCGACCAGCCGTTCGGGGTGGACGTGCTGTTCGCCACCATCCGCGCCGCGGGCGACGAGGTGGAGGAGTTCACCGACCAGGTCAAGGGATGGATCGACGTCACCCTCGAGGAGCGCGTGCCCGTGCTCATCGCCGGCCTCGGCAATCCAGGACCCGTCACCGCTCAGGCCCACCAGCTCGGCATGAAGGTCATGGCCCTCTGCGGGAACGTGAAGCAGTCGCGCGATCACGCGCAGAACGGCGTGGACGTGGTGATCGCCCAGGGGCACGAGGCGGGCGGCCACACCGGCCGCATCGGCGGCATGGTGCTGATCCCCGCCGTGGTGGATGCGGTGAGCCCGAGGCCGGTGGTGGCGGCAGGCGGCATCGCCGACGGGCGCGGAGTGGCCGCCGCCCTCGCCCTCGGCGCGGTCGGCGTCTGGATGGGCACGCGCTTCATCGCCACCCACGAGGCCTACGGCCACGACAACTACAAGAAGAAGATCGTGGCCATCGACGAGGAAGGCACGGTGGTGCACCGGGGCGCCACGGGCAAGCCGTGCCGGGCCGTCCGCAACGACTTCACGCGAGAGTGGGAGAAGCGCACGGCGGACATCCTCCCCTTCCCGCTCCAGGCCCAGCGCGTGGGATTTCCCGCGGCCATCCGGGCCCGTGAGGACGGCGACGTCGAGAACGGCCATGCCGCGTGCGGCCAGAGCGCGGGGCTCATCCAGGACATCCTGCCCGCTCGCGACGTGATCGAGCGTCTCGTTGCCGAGGCCGCGGCGGCGCTCGGCCGGTGTCCCAGCCACCCCTGAGCAACGAGGAGATACCGTGACCGAGGACCAGAGCGTCGAGACGGAAGCAACGGAGCTTTTACGCACCCTCATCCGCAACGCCTGCGTGAACGACGGCACGCCGGCGTCGGGCCACGAGGAGCGCAACGCCGACGCCCTCGAGGCCTACCTCGCCGGTTCCGGGCTTTCCTTCGAGCGCTACACCGCCGCGCCTGGCCGGGTCAGCCTGATTACGCGCATCCAGGGCAGCGATCCCCAGGCGCCCACCCTCATGCTCATGGGCCACACGGACGTGGTGCCCGCCAATCCGTCCGGATGGAAGCACGATCCCTTCGGCGCGGAGCTGGAGGATGGCATCGTGTGGGGTCGCGGGGCGACCGACATGCTCAACATCACGGCCACCATGGCGGTGGCCACCCGGCGACTCGCCAAGAGCGGGTTCCGCCCGCGGGGCACCCTGATCTACCTCGGCGTGGCCGACGAGGAAGCGGGCAGTGTCTACGGCGCGAGCTACCTCACCCGTGAGAAGTTCGACGCCGTGAAGGCCGACTACGTGATCACGGAAAGCGGCGGCGTGCCCATTCCCGCGCGCTCGGGCATCAAGCTGCCCGTGACCGTCGGCGAGAAGGGCGTCAACTGGCGGCGGCTCGTCATCAAGGGCACGCCGGGCCACGGGTCCATGCCCTTCCGCACCGACAATGCCCTCGTCACCGCGGCGGAGGTGGTGCGCCGCGTCGCCGCCTACCAGCCCAAGGCCCAGATCCTCGACGAGTGGCGGCGCTACGTGGCCGAGCTCGAGCTGGCGCCCGAGCTGGAGGCGGCGCTCACCGATCCCGAGCGCGTGCTCCAGGCCGTGGGCCACCTCGAGCCGCTGGGGTTCGCCCGCCTCGCTCATGCCTGCACCCACACCACGTTCTCGCCGAACGTCGTGCACGGGGGGTCGAAGATCAACGTCATCCCCGACCGCATCGCCATCGACGTGGACGTTCGCGCGCTGCCCGGCGTCACCCCCCTCGACGTGGACGCCATGCTCAAGGAGGCGCTGGGCGATCTCGCCTCGCAGGTGGAGATCGAGGCTCCGCGCGGCCAGGAAGGCTCGCGCACCTCGATGGACACCCCGCTCGTCGAGGCGCTCCGGCGCGTGACCCAGACGCTCGTGCCCGGCAGCAAGATCATTCCCCGTCTCACCGGAGGCGCCACCGACGCGCGCTACTTCCGCTGGAAGGGCATCCCCTCCTACGGCTTCGGGCTCAGCTCCCGACGCATTCCCTACACCGAGTACCCGCTCATGTTCCACGGCAACAACGAGCGGATCGACACGGAGAGCCTTCGCCTCTCCGCCATCATGTGGGAAGCGCTCTGCCGGGACTTTCTCGGCTGATGGCCGCGGTGTCGCCGAGGCCGCTCGAAGGCCGCGTGGCCGTGATCACGGGCGGGGGCCGCGGCATCGGCCGGGGCATTGCCCTTCGCCTCGCGCGCGAGGGCGCCCACTGCGTCATCACCTATCGGCGGAGCGCCGATGTCGCGGCCGGTGCCGTGGCCGAGATCGAGCGCGAAGGGGTCAAGGGCCTCGCCCTGCCCCTCGAGCTGGCCGAGCCGGCGCAGGTGCCCGCGGTGTTCGAGCGCATCGGAGAAGTCTTCGGTCGCGTGGATATTCTGATCGCAAATGCCGCGGCCACCGCCTTCCGTCCCCTCGCGGACCAGAAGGAGCACAACATCCGCCGCACCTTCGCGATCACCGTGGACTCCTTCATCGCGGCCGTCCAGGGCGCGCTGCCCCTCATGCGCGGGCGTCGGGGGCGCGTGGTGGCCATTTCCGGCATCGACTCCTTCCAATCCATGCCCGGCCACGGCTTGCTCGGGGGAGCCAAGGCGGCGGCGGAGAGCCTCGTGCGCGCCTTCGCCCTCGAGCTGGGGCCCGAAGGCATCACCGTCAATGGCGTCAATCCCGGCATGATCGCCACCGACTCCTCGCGGCTCTATGTCGAGGCCGGGCTCGGTCGCGAGTGGAAGGCCGCCATGGCCGAGGTGACGGCGGCCACTCCCGTGCGACGCATCGGCACCGTCGACGACGTCGCCGATTGCGTCGCCTGGATGGTCTCGGATGGCGCCGGGTTCCTCACCGGCCAGATCATTGTCCTGGACGGTGGCCTCACCATCGTCTCGCCGCTCGCCGGCCTGGAAGACCCCTCGAAAAGACGCTGAGTTCCGGAGCCCGGGAGCCGCCCCGCGAGCCAATTTGACGAGAATGCCGAGGTCGGCTCATACTCTCCCCATCGTGGCGACGACCCCTACCCCACCAGGCCTGGTCCAGCGGCTGGGGCAAATATTGCTCAAGGCCCGCGTCCTCACCCAGGACGTCCTCCTCGACGCACTCAGCCAATCGAAGCAGAAGCGCGAGAAGCTGGGCGAGACCCTGGTCGCCATGGGCGCGGCCTCTCCGGAGGATGTGCTGCGGGCGCTCGCCCTGCAGAGCGGGCTGCCCTTCATTGCCGCGGAAGAGCTGCCGAGCGCGCCCCCCCTCATCAAGAACCTTTCTCCCAAGTACCTGCGACAGTACGTGTCCTGCCCCATCGCGCTCGATGGCTCGACGGTGACGGTGGCCACGGCCGATCCCGCCAATCCGGTCCTTCTCGATGACCTGCGGCAGACGCTCGGCGGCAACATCGCCCTCTGTGTCGCGCCCGCTCCCGCCATCCTCGAGGCGATCGAGCGAGCCTACGGCGCGTCGACCCCGCTCCAGAAGATCGTGGAAGGCATCGGCTCCGGTGAGTCCGGTGAGCCCGAGGAAGACATCAATCACCTGCGCGACATGGCCTTCGAGGCTCCGGTGGTCCGCCTCGTCAATCTCCTGATCGAGGAAGCGGTGGCCTCAGAGGCTTCGGACATCCACGTGGAGCCTTTCGAGGAGCAGCTGCGCGTGCGCTACCGGGTGGACGGCATCCTCTACGATCGGGAGTCGCCTCCGCGCAAGCTGCGGGCCGCTCTCACCTCGCGCATCAAGCTCATGGCGGAGATGAACATCGCGGAGCGCCGTCTCCCCCAGGATGGACGCATCCGCGTGACGGCGGGCGGCCGGCGGGTGGACATCCGCGTCTCCACCGTACCCACCGTGCACGGCGAGTCGCTGGTCATGCGCCTCCTCGATCGCTCGTCCGTCTTCCTGCCCTTCAACCGGCTCGGCTTCTCACCCCGGGTGTCCGAGAGCTACGACGCGCTGATCCGCCGGCCCCACGGCATCCTGCTCGTGACGGGACCGACGGGATCGGGCAAAACCACGACCCTCTACGCCGCCCTCGACAAGATCAACTCGCCCGACAAGAAGATCATCACCATCGAGGATCCCGTCGAGTATCAGCTGGCGGGGGTGAACCAGATACCCGTGCACTCGAATATCGGGCTCTCCTTTGCCGCGGGCCTGCGCCACATCGTGCGCCAGGACCCCGACGTCATCATGGTGGGGGAGATCCGCGATCTGGAGACGGCGGAGATCTCGATCCAGGCGGCCCTCACCGGCCACCTCGTCATGTCGACGCTCCACACCAATGACGCCCCCGGAGCCATCGCGCGCCTCCAGGACATGGGCGCCGAGTCGTACCTCGTGGCCTCGGTGCTCAACGGTGTGCTGGCCCAGCGCCTCGTGCGACGGGTGTGCGCGACCTGTCGCGCGCCCTACGAGCCGGAGGCGCGTGATCTTCTCGCCATCGGCATCGCCGATGCCACCGGCGTGGAGCTGTTCCGGGGCAAAGGCTGCGAAGACTGCCGGGGCACCGGGTTTCGCGGCCGCATCGGCATCTACGAGCTTTTCGTGATCACCGAGGAAGCACGGAGCCTCATTCTCGCCAAGCGGCCCACCGGAGAAATTCGCCGTCACGCCATCGAACGGGGCATGATCACCCTTCGCGATGACGGCTGGGCCAAGGCTCGTGCCGGCGTTACCACCGTCGAGGAGATCCTGAGAGTGACCCAGGAAGACAGCTAGCCCCTCGAAGTACCCGTCTCTGAGGGGGCCTCTCTTATACGGCTCCCTTTTTCTTCTATCGCTTTTCTTACACTTTGTTGCGGAGTTGACGCACACACCTCTCGACGCACTCGTAAGCGTCCGAAATTTCAGACGTGTTCCATGCCAACCCCTTGGCACAGTCCTTGCTTAACCCCTCCGAGCTATAGAGATGCGACGGTCGGGCTACCAACCTGGCGGCCATCGCGGCGCACAGGAGCAGAGCAACAACAAGTATCGGCCGTCGGAAGCCAACAATGTCATGGACAACTATTTCCAGCTGAGCCAGTGGCAGGAGCAGGAAGCGGTGCCCGCGGAAACTTGACGGACCTCCGGGCCCTCGGGCACTATCAGGCGCGAAGAGGAGGGAGCATGAGCTCTCTCCTCTCCATCTGAAAGGCGGTGGCGTGCCGTACTTCGCCTATAAGGCAGCCGACCAGCGCGGCCAAACCATCGACGGCGTCATGGAGGCGAGCGACGCGCGCAGCGTCGTCGAGCGGCTCCAGCGTGACGCGTATTTTCCCATAGAAGTCGCGCCCCAGCGCGAGCGCCTCGCCCTCTCGAGTCTCACCCGTGTGGGCCTCGGTCAGCGCGGCGTTCGCGGCCGGGATCTCGTGACCTTCACCCAGCAACTCGCGACCCTGCTCGAGGCAGGCCTTCCCCTCGATCGCGCGCTCGCCATCCAGGAAGGACTGGCGGCAAGCCCGCGGCTTCGCAGCATCACCGGCGACGTGCTCAAGAGCGTCCGCGCCGGCACTTCCCTGGGTGAGGCGCTGAGCAAGCATCATCCGCGTCCCTTCTCACGGCTCTACGTCAACATGATCAGAGCGGGAGAGCGCGGTGGCTTTCTCGAGCAGACCCTCCGGCGCCTCGCCGAGTTCCTCGAGGAGGCACAGGAGTTCCGCGACACTCTCGTCTCCGCCCTCATCTATCCAACCCTCCTCGCCGGGGTGGGGACGGCCGCCGTCGTCTTTCTCATGACCTTCGTCATCCCCCGCTTCGCGGACATCTTCCGTGACCTCGGCAGCACTATCCCGCTCCCCACCCAGATCCTGCTCTCCGTCAGCGCCTGGCTGAGGCACTACTGGTGGGCGGTGGGAGGCGGTGTGCTCGCCGCGGCCCTCGCCATTCGGGTGTGGGTGGCGAAGCCTGCGGGGCGGCTCCAGGCTGACCGCATCATCCTGAAGCTGCCGGTGCTGGGTCTGATCGCGGTCCAGACCGAGGTAGCGCGCTTCGCCCGCATCACCGGTACCCTGCTCCGCAGCGGCGTGCCCATGCTGCCCGCCCTCGCCGTGGTGAGGGACATGATGGGCAATCAGGTGCTCGCCCACGCCCTGGACTCGCTGGGCGAGGGCGTCCGGAGCGGCGTGGGCCTGTCCAAGCCCATGGCTGATACGGGCGTCTTCCCGCCCCTCGCCGTTCACATGGTCAAGGTGGGCGAGGAAACGGGCCGCTTGGACGAGATGCTGCTCAAGGTAGGCGCCAGCTTCGAGACCGACACCAGGAAGAGCCTCAAGCGGCTTATCGCCCTGGTGGAGCCCGGCATCATCCTGGGAATGGGCCTTGTAGTGGGTTTCATCGTGGTAGCCATGCTCCTGGCCATCCTCTCGATCACCGATATCCCGATTTGACGCGCGTTTACGTTGACGCAGAGCCGGGTCAAAGGCAATAATCGACGAGCATGAGATATCCGCGAGGGATGGGTCGAGGCCTGCGTTCCAGCCTCGTGTCGATCGCCAGCTCCCGCGGCTTTTCGCTGATCGAGCTGCTCGTCGTCATCATCATTCTCGGCCTGCTGGCCGGCTTGGTGGGGCCGCGGCTCTTCGGCCGCGTGGGCCAGTCCAAGACGGCGGCGGCCCGGGCCCAGATCGAGCTGTTCGGGGCGGCCCTGGATCAATACCGGCTCGATGTCGGATCCTATCCGGCCTCGGGCGCGGGGCTCGACGCGCTCGTGAAGAATCCCAGCGCGCCAAACTGGAATGGACCCTACCTCAAGAAGAACGTCGTTCCGGTCGATCCATGGGGAAAGCCCTATCAGTACAAGTGCTGTCCAGGCGAGCATGGTGACTACGACATCTGGACCTTCGGAGCCGACGGCGCCCCGGGCGGCGACGGCGAGAACGCGGATGTCACGTCGTGGAGCGTGACCAAGTGACCATAGGCCAGGCGACCCAGGGCAAGCCGCGCGGGTTCACCCTGATCGAGCTGGTCGTCACGCTCTTCGTCCTGGCTCTGGCCGCGAGCGTGGTTGCACCCTCGGTGGTGAGCGGGGTGGGAACGCTCCGGGCGCGCACCGAGACGGCCGGCATCGCCACGTTTCTTCGCGCCGCCCGCGAACAGGCGGTGACGCACCACCGGACCTACGAGGTGAGAGTGAAGAGCGAGGAGGGTATCGTCGAGCTGCGCGCAGGCAACACGGTGCCGGCCACCCGCCGGCTCGCGTCCGGCCTGCGCGTGACCGCCGAACCTCCGGCGGCGCAGGTCATCACCTTCCTGCCTCAGGGGCTGTCGAGCGGGTCGCGCCTGCACGTGGAAATGGCCGGTCGCGGCTATCTCATCACCGTGGACCCGCTCACCGGCCGCGTGGCCACCCGGCGGGCCGACCGGTGAGCCAGCACCGAGACGGAGGCTTCACGCTGCTCGAGGTGCTGGTGGCCATGGTCATCCTGAGCGTGGCCGTGGTCACCCTCATCCAGCTCGCCTCCCAGGGTCTCCGGCTGCTGCGTGTCTCGGGGGAGCATCAGGACGCCGTGATGCTCGCGGATCGCCTCGCCCGCTCCGCCGACGTGAGCGGCGAGCGCGTGGACACCGGACACGAGGGCGGCTTCTCGTGGGAGCGTCGCACGAAGCTCGTAGTGGTCCCCGCCGACCCCGCCCCGATCGGCACGGACGCCCCGCGCCTCCTCGCTCTGTCGGTGGCGGTAAAGTGGGGCAGCGGGCGCTCGGTGGAGCTCTCCACGCTTCGTCTCGCCCAGAGCACGGCGACGACTCCGTGACGCGCGGACAGCGGGGCTTCACCCTCGTGGAGGTGGTGATCGCTCTCACCATCGTGGCCACGCTGCTCGTCATCTCGTTCGCGGGACTTCGGGTGGGGCTGGCCGCGTGGCAGCGCGGCGACGAGCGCGGCGAGGTGCTCGAGCGCTCGCGGAGCGTCAACCAGATCATCACGCGGACCCTGGGCTCCGCCTTTCCGTATCAGACCGCGGCCATGGGACGCGAGGCGGCGAAGCTTCTCTTCGAAGGCGCAGCGGATCGCGTGGCCTTTGTCACCTCGACCCCGCCCTTCCCCGGCGTGGATCCCATCGCCTTCACCGCGGTCACCCTCGGGTTGTCGAAGGGGGCGGCCCCCGGGCTCGCCCTGACCCAGAAGGCGCTGCCGAACGAGAAACCCTTCGATTCCGCACTCACCCCGGTCTTCGTGGACGGGGCGGTGACCGGTATCCGCTTCCGCTATCTCAAGGATTCGAAGGGGCAGTGGACCGATCAGTGGGAGGGCGCCACCGAGAAGATCCTGCCCTTTTCCATCGAGGTGACTCTCACCATTCTCCAGGCGGGCCGCCCGGTCGAGCAGCCGCCCCTCGTCCTCTCGCTGCCCGTGACCACCTCATGAGAAACGAGCGCGGCTTCGCCCTGCTCTCCGTGATGCTCGTGCTCGCTCTCCTCGCCGTGGTGGTGACGGAGTTCTCGATGTCGGCGCGGCTCGAGAGCTCCATGATCCGCTCGTTCCGTGACGGCGTGCTCGCCACCCATCTCGCGGAGGGAGCGGTCCAGCAGGCCCTCCGGGAGATACTCGGCCCGGGCACGGTGGTAGCCCTCGACGACGACGGGTCGCTGTCCTTCTACCGGACTCCCGCTACCGGCACCGGGTCGACCGTCAACGTGTCGACCAAGGTGGCGCGCCTTCCCCGCGAGCGCGTCCCCCTCGGCGCGGGAGAGTTCTCGTACCGGATCTCCGACGAGGAAGCCCGGGTCAACGTCAACACGGCGGCCCCTGATCGCATCGAGCGCCTTCTCACCGCGATGGGACTCGACAAGCAGACTCGCGACATCATCAACGACTCGCTCCAGGACTGGAAGGACCCCGACGATCTCCATCGCATCAACGGTGCGGAGAGTGAGGACTACTACCTGAAGCAACCCGTGCCGTACCGGGCGAGAAACGGAGCGCTGCAGGACGCCGCGGAGCTGCTCCAGATCCGCGGGGTGACCCGCGAGATCTACCACGGCGTACAGGACCACGGCGGCCTCGCCGACCTCGTCACCGTGGTCGGTCGCGACACGGTCAACATGAACACCGCACCCGCCCCCGTCCTGACCGCGCTCGGACTTTCCGACGCGGAGGTCGCCGAGATCACCTCCACCCGCGCGCGCACACCGTACACCGCGGTGCCTCCCCGCTTCGCAGGCAAAGGGCTGGGGGTGGGTAGTGCGACCTTCCGCATCGAAGCGGAGGGACGCATCGGGGGCGAGCCGCGGGCGCGCATCGTCGCCATCGTCCAGCGTCAGGCCCAGCTGAGCTCCGCCGGGGCCACCGGGGTCAAGACCACCGTGCTTTCGTGGCGGCCGAGCGAGCCATGAAGCTCCGCGCCGGCCTCCTCATCGATGAGAGAACCGCCACCCTGGCCGTGGTGCCCGGCCGCGGGCCGGCGGAGTGCCTGACCTTCGACGCCGACGAGAACACGGGCGCCCTCATCGCGGCCGAGCTCGACAGCCGTGGCTACAAGCGCCGCCGGCTCCGCCTCGGCCTGGACCGCGCCCTCGCCGTGGTCAAGATCCTCGAGCTGCCGCGCTCGGAGACGGTCGACATAGGGCAGATGATCCGCTTCGAGCTGGAACGTCACGTGCCGTTTCCCCCCGAGGACATCGCCTGCGACTGGAGCGCCAATCCCACACGGACGGGGGGCCCTCTGCGGTTACTGGTGGCTGCCTGCGAGCCCCGGCGGCTCGACCTGGCTCTCCGTATGACGCACGAGGCGCGGCGGAGGCCGCTCGCTCTCTCCGTGGCCTGTCACGATCTCCGCGCTCTGCTCCCGCGCACCATAAATCCAGCGCGGGTGGCCTGGGCGCATCGCCACGACGGCCGCACCGATCTCGTCTTCCTCGGTCGGGGCACCGTGCGCCTGAGCCGCGTCATTCCCGTGCAGACACCCCAGGAGCTCGTGCGTGAGATCCAGCGGAGCCTCACCCTCCTGCAGTGGCGTGACTGCTCCGCGTTGTGGATATCGGGCGACGAGACGGATCGCTTCATCTCCGCGCCCTCCCTGTCCGAGCTCGGAGCGGCCATCTCGGAGCCGCCCTTCGGCGAGGTGGGGCAGTCCCTCGTCGACACGCTACCCGGGGAGCGACGAGGGTCGGCCATGCTCGCCCTCGCCGTGGCCGTGGGTGCGAGACGCCCCCGCATCAATCTCCTGCCTGCGGCGCTCCGGCCCTTCCGTGCCTCGCATGGTCAGCTCGTCACGGGCCTGATGCTGTGCCTCACCGTGCTGATGGGGCTGGGATTCCTGGGGGCTCAGGTGTGGCAGCGCGAGCGCTACGTGCGACAGATCTCGCAGGAGATCAAGCGCCTCGACTCCGAGGCGCAGTCGGTGGAGCGGCTCGCGGCTCTGGTGAACAAGAAGAAGCAGCTGGTGACCGCCGTTCGGCGCATCGAGAAGGAGGGGCTGCGCTCCCTGCCTTTCCTGCGCGACCTCACCGCGCTCGTTCCCCAGGACGCCTGGCTCCAGGCTCTGAACATGGACGCCCAGGGGGTGGAGCTGATCGGCCAGGCCGGCACCGCGAGCGCCCTCATCCCTGCCCTCGAGGCGTCCCCCTGGCTCGATCACGTCGAGTTCACGTCCCCCGTGACCAAGGGACAGGGACGTGAGCAGTTCCGGCTGCACGGCGCCTGGGAGCGCCGCTAGCATGCCCACGGTGAATCGCCGGGAGCGTGTGCTGATCGGGCTGGCCCTCGGGGCGGTGATCATCGTCGCCCTCTATCTGTACCTGGTCGAGCCGCTGCTCGATCGCTACCGGGAGCTCGCGGAGCTGATGCCCGCGCGCGCGGCAACCCTGGAGGCGCGACGGCGGCTCATCGCCCAGCGACCGCGACTCATCGAGGAGCTGGCGGAGGCAACCACCCTCTTCGACCAGCAGACGCAACGCCTCCTTCCCGGTCCGACCGCGCCGCTCGCCGCCTCCGACCTGCAGCGCGTCGTGAAGGAAGTGACCACCTCGGCGAACGTCGACGTGCGAAGCGAGCGCGTGCTGCCCCCCAATGAGGTGGCTGGACTCCAGGAAGTGCCCATCGAGCTCACGGTGGCGGGCAGCCTCCGCGACACGGTGGCGCTCCTCGCCCAGATCGAGCGGACCAGCCGTCTTCTCACCGTCAAGGACGTCAAGGTGCGCGTGGTTGCCGTGGGGCAGCCCCGTGAGCTCTTGACCACGCTGACGGTGGCCGGCTACCTCCTGCCCACACCGGGGACCAACTAGTGCCGTACCACATCACTCCAGGTCGGCGAGACATGGCGGAGTCGCTCTAGAGGTCTCAGCGTCACCTCGCGCTCAACGTGGTTCTGGGGCTGGGGAGCCTCGCCTTCGCCGTCGGCATCGTGCGCACGCTGGTGGTCAAGCATCCGATGCCCAGCGCCGCCGCGCCGCGACCCATGGCGGCGCCCGCGCCCCCCGCCGTTCCCTCCGCCGCCGATCCCGGGCCTAACACGTACGCGGTCATCGCGGCCCAGAACCTCTTCAATCCCGCGCGGAGCGAGACGGCGACCGCGACGGCGGTGGCCGTGGTCAAGCCCATCCTCCATGGCGTGGTGATTCAGGGCGGGACGAGCCGCGCCTATCTCGAGGATCCGACGGCCAAGCGCGTGAGCGGCTACTCCCTGGGGGACACGATCGGCGGGGGCAAGATCCAGAGGATCGCCGATGACCGGGTCCTGATCGTGCGGCCTGAGGGAATGGTCGAGGTCTTGCTGCAGGATCCGTCCAAGCCTCGCCCGGCTCCCACCGCCGGCCCCGGCGTGATCGCGGGACAGGGCCAGCCCGTGCCGGGGCAGCCGGGGGCGTTAGGCCAGATCGCGCCTGGGCAATTCGCTCCGGGGCAGATCCCCCCCGGCCCCCTCGCGCCGGGTCAGTTCGCTCCCGTCCAGGTTGGCCCGGGTCAGCCCGGGCCGGGCCAGCCGGCCCAGATCACGCGACCAAACACGGAAGCGTCGCCGACCGTGCCGCAGGGGCCTCCGTCCCAGAATCGTCGCCGCTCGTCGCAGCAAGGTCAGCCGGGCAGTGACTAGCGCGAAACTCGGAGCGTGGATCGGCCTGGGCGCGCTGTCGCTCTCGGCCTGCACGACCGCTTCCTCTGGCCGCGCGACACCTCCGGCGCCGCCTCCGCCTCGCGTCGAGGTGAAGTCCGAGCCCGTGTCGCCGCCACCCCCGCCGCCCACTCCGCCGGTCATGCCGTCGCCGCCGCCCGCGCCGCCGGCGCTCTCCGTGGGCCCGGTGCGGCCGCCCGAGCCTCCGCCCGTGGTGGCGCCGCCACCTACCCCCCCGCCGCCCGCCCCCGCCGGCACGGGGACGCCGAGCATCGTGTTCAACTTCGACAACGCGGACGTGGAGGTGGTGATCCAGGCCGCCGCGGAGATCGTGGGCTTCAACTATGTGCTGGCGCCCGCCGCGCGCGGACGCAAGGTCACCGTGCAGACCATCGGACGCATCGCCAAGGACGACGTCTTCAACGTCCTCCTCACCATTCTCGACGTGAATGGCCTCACCGCCGTGAAGTCGGGCAACGTGTATCGCATCATCCCGCGCGAAGGTGCGCCGCAGTCATCCATCAAGACGGTGGTGGGCAGCGAGGTCGACCCCTCGCGGCCGGGCGACGAGTTCGTGACCCAGATCGTGACCCTCAAGTACATCAGCGCCCAGGACGCGGTCAATCTCCTCCGGCCCTTCGTGGCCGGGCAGGGCGCGGTGAACTTTCACCGCGAAACCAACCTCATCATCATCACGGATACCACGGCCAATATCCGGCGCCTCCTCGATATCCTGAAGCTCGCCGACGTGAAGGTCGCCCTCGACGAG
>DASYQB010000095.1:0-16957 GCA_036005985.1 Candidatus Methylomirabilota bacterium
TCGTCGGTAATAAGGTTGTAAGAACTCCTGACAGGTAGGTAAGAAACCCGCGAGCGAAGCCCGGCAAGGCTCTGAGTCACCCGCCGCAATATGTCTATCCGGACGCATTCGGGTTACGCTGATTCGGTGGATTCACCGCTCATCCCGCTCTGCCCGCGCTCACGCTTCCTCATCGCTCGCTGTGCTTGCCGGATGACCATCCTCGGACTGTTCGTTCTCATGCTCGCGGCCTGTGCCCAGAGTCCCGAGGCGCAGAAGCAGAAGGCGCTCGAACGTGGCGAGACGTACCTGCGCAAGGGGCAGTACAACGAGGCGATCATCGAGTTCCGGAACGCGCTTCAGGTCGATCCCGAGTTCGTTCCCGCGCTGCATGCTCTCGGGCGCGCTTACGAGGGGCGCTCCTGGTTCTTCGACGCGTGGCGCGAGCTGACGCGGGCCCAGAAGCTTGCCCCCGACTCCGTGCCGATCGCCGTCGACCTGGGCAAAGTGCTTCTCGAGTTCGGCGCGTGGGACGAAGCCGACGCGCAGGTGGAGCTCATCCTCGGCCGAGAGCCCAGGAACTCCCAGGCGCTCACGATTCGGGCCGGGTCGCTGCTGGGGCGGGGAAAGGCCCAAGAAGCGGTGGCGCTTCTTCAGGCCGTATCCCCCGGCAGCAATCCCGAGGTAGACCGGATTCGAGCCGACATTCTCCTGAGCGGGGGAAATTTCGACGGGGCCGAAGCGGCGTATCGAGCGGTGCTGGCCGTTCAGCCCGATGAGCTGAAGACGCTGCTGGGTCTGGCCACCATCAGCCGGCAGCGGAAGAAGCTCGACGAGGCCAAGGAGTTTTACAAACAGGCCAAGGCGACCCATCCCTACGATCCGCGGCCCTCGGTCGGGCTCGCGTCTACCATGGCCGAGCAGGGGAATCTGGCGGAGGCCATCAAGGAGCTCGAAGAGGTCCATCCGCACGCGTGGACCCTGGCAAGCTCTCTGGCGCTCGGGCAGTACTATCTCCAGGCGAACCGGCCCGTGGACGCCGTGAACCTGCTCGGTCCCGTGGTCCGCCGCCTTCCCCAGAATGCGCAAGCTCGCTATCTCTACGGTACCGCCCTCGCTCTCGCCGGAGACGCGATGGCGGCGGAACAGTTCGAGGAGCTCGACCGGCAACTCGCCAATGATCCCCTCGTCCGGCTCCGGCTCGCCTCCTTGTACACGGACCAGGGACGCCCGCGCGAGGCGCTGGGGAAGCTCGACCCCATCGCCAGGCAGGCGGACAGGTCTCCCGTGTATCACCTCGAGCGGGCGCGCGCCCTCGTGCTTCTCGGACGTTTCGACGAGGCGGTGGCGGCCGCAGAGACGGCGCGGCGCCTCGCGCCCCGCATGCCCGAGACCTACGTCCTCTTGGGGCAAATTCGCGCCCAGCGCGGCAACTTCAAGGGAGCCGAAGAGATGTTTACGAAGGCGGCCGAGGTCGATCCCTCGTTCGTGCCCGCCTATCTGGCGGCCGGCCATCTTCACGTTCTCGCCAAGGACGTGACGTCGGCCCTCAAGGACTTCGACGCGGCCGTCAAGGCCGACCCCAACTCTCTGCGCGCCACCAGCACGAAGGCGGCCACGCTCGTCGAGCAGAATCGCGGGAAAGACGCCATCGCGTTCGTGGAAGAGGCGGTCAGGAGCGGCCGGGGAGATCCGGGATTCTACGCGCTCCTCGGGAACCTGTACTCGGCGGACGGCCAGAAGGGCAAGGCCGTGGCCAGCTTCAAACGGGTTCTTGAGACAGACCCGCGAAGTGTGCCGGCTCGTCTCGGCCTGGCTCGCATCGCCATGGCCGAGGGGAACGACGAGGAGGCGGTCGTCCAGCTCCAGGCCGCCGTCAAGGAGCGGCCCGGCGATCTCACCTCCGTCCTCCTCCTCCGCTCCCTCTACGATCGCTTGGGGCGGCCGGAGCTGGCCATTCCCGTACTCGAGGCGAGCATCAAGGCCGAGCCCCGCCAGCTCGCATTCGCCCTCGCCCTCGCTGAAGTCTACGGGAGCGTCGGGCGCTACGACGACGCGCTCGCGCGAACGGCAGAATTGCTCGCGCGTCATCCGGATCTGAGCGCGGCGCGGCTCGTACGCGGCCAGGCGTATCTCGCTAAGGGCGATCCCGGCTCCGCGCTCGGAGAGTTCCAGGAAGCGGTTCGGAGCAGCCCCAAGTCTGCGCCGATTCATGGCTACCTTGCCCGCGTCTACGCCGCGGTCGGACGAAAGGAAGACGCCCAGGCTGAATACCGGGAGGCCATTAGACTCGATTCGTCGTTCGCCCGCGCCAAGCGTGAGCTGGCTGCCCTGAGAGGGGAGAAGCCGGACGAGCGGAGCCGGCGGGAGGAAATCGAGCCTCTGCGAGAAGCGATCAAGAACGACCCGAAGAACGTGGTGGGGCGAGAGCTGCTCGCCCGCACCTACTTTGAGCAAGGCCAATTGCCGGAGGCCGAGCGCGAGCTCAAACTCCTCCTCGAGCTGGCGCCGAGGCTGGCCGAACCGAACTACCTCATGGCGCGCATCCTCCTCGGGCAAGGCAAGGAGGAGGAAGCGGTGAAGTACCTACGGGTGGCCCTGCGAGGCAATCCGTCCCATGTCGGCTCCAATGTCTTGCTGGGGCGCTATCTCGCGAGCAAAGGCCAGCGGGAGCAGGCTAGGCAACCTTTGGAAGCCGCCCTCAGCGTCAATCCGAGCCTGACCGAGGCGAAATTCCTCCTCGCCAATCTGTACGCTCAGTCGGGCCGCTTTCAGGACGCCCTCGCCCTCGCCCAGAGTCTGGCGCGTGCCGATTCCAAAGCTGCCGCACCGCTGGTCTTGGTCGGCGCCATGGAGGTGGCGCAGCAGAACCCTCGGGCCGCCGTCGACGCCTTCGACAAGGCGGTGAGGTTGAACCCCCAAAGCGTCGAGGCGCATCGCGGCCTGGGCCAAGCCTACGGCCTCCTTGGCCAGAACGATCGGTCGGAAGAGAGCTACCGGCGCGCCCTGAAGCTCGACGGGAATGACGTGGTCTCGCTGAACGACCTCGCCTGGCTCCTCGCCGAGATCAGGAACAAGCCGGAGGAAGCGCTGCCCCTCGCGGAGAAGGCGGAGCAGCTGGCTCCCCAGCTTGGATGGGTGACGGACACCCTGGGCTGGATCTACTACCGGCGGGGCGCGTACGCGGAGGCGGAGAAGATCCTTCTGCGCGCCGCGGAGCACGCCCCTGCCAACGGCCTCGTCCAGTTCCACCTCGGCTTGACCTATGAAAAGCTCGGGAGAAAAACCGATGCCGCATCGGCTCTCCGGCAAGCGGCCAAGCTCGACCCCCAGCTCGCCGAGCGCGAGAAGGTCGAGCAGCGGATCAAAGGGCTCGAAGGCTAGTCCCCTCCCCCCCGCAGGTCTTGAGTCTAGGCCCTCGCCCCGTTGACGAAGACGTGCTGCTGGGGTGCGGGGAAGTTGCCCTCGCCGCCCACCTCGCGGATGGAGCGGTTGGTGTCGAAGTAGACTTGCCAGTAGTGATCGTTGTGGCAGTAGGGGCGCACCGCGAGCACGGGCCCGAGGGGCGTGAAGGTGAGGATCTCCACGTCGGGGGCGGGCGCCGTCACCACGTTGGGGATGCGGGCCAATCGGGCCTTGAGGAGCCGGATGGCCTCCGCGTGGTCCACGCTGTTGTCGAGCTGGGCCAGGAGATCCACCCGCCGATAGGGGTGGGCGGTGAAGTTCTGGATATTGTCGCCGAGGACCTTCGCATTGCCCACGAAGGTGCGCACATTGTCCAGGGTGGTGATGTTCGTCACGAAGAGGCCGATCTCGTCCACCGTGCCGAGGGTACCGCCGGCCGAGATGAAGTCGCCGACCTTGAAGGGGCGAAGAATGAGGAGGAAGACGCCCGCGGCCAGATTGGCGAGGAGGCCGCTCCACGCCGCGCCGATGGCGATGCCCACGCCGGCGAGAAGCGCGGCAAAGCTGGTGGTCTCGATGCCGAAGAAGCCGAGGAGCGCGATGATGAGGGTGATGGTCAGGATGACCGACACCGCCGTCCCGATGTAGGTCGCCACCGTCTGATCGAAGGGATACTTGAGGCTGCGGACGACGAGCATTCTCGCGAAGCTGATGAGCTTCCGGCCGATGATCCACAGGACGATGGCGCCGATCACTTTGAGGCCGAAGGCCGTCAGCAACGGAATCGCGCTCTGGACGAAGCCGTGGATGTCCATCTCGGCAGTCTCCTTTCGCTAGCTCCCGGGCAAGCCGGAGAGCTTCGCCAGCACGTCGAAGACGGCGGCGAAATCCTTCTCGGCGAGACCGAGGCCGCGTGCACCAGTGAGCAGCTCGTGGACGAGGCCGGTGGCGGGGAGCGGCACGCCCACCGCCCGCCCCTGCTCGAGAGCCAGGCGCATGTCTTTCTGCATGAGCACCACAGTGAAGAGCGCCTCGGCCGGCATGTCGAGCACGAACGGGCCACGGTACTTCAGCATGGGCGACGCGGTGACGCCCTTGAGTATGGCCTCCACCGCCTTTTCGCGCGGGATGCCCGACTTTTCCGCGAGGAGCACGGACTCGCTGAAGGCCAGCATCTGCACGCCGATGCTCAGGTTGACGGCGATCTTCATGGTCACGGCCAGTCCCAGGGCGCCCACGTGGGTGATGGTGGGCCCGATGGCGAGAAGATACGGTCGGATCCGCTCGAGGGCGGCGGCATCTCCGCCCACGATGAAGCTCAGCTGTCCCTGGGCGATGGTGACCGTGCTGCCGGACACCGGGGCGTCGAGAAGGGCCGCGCCTTTTTCCGCGACCCGCTCGCCGAGCATGCGCGTGACGGTGGGACTGACCGTGCTCATCTCGGCCCACACCGCGTTCTCGCCCAGTCCGGCGAGAATCCCGTCGGGTCGTAGCGCCACGTCACGGAGCGCCTCGGAGTCCGTCACCATGCTGAGCACCACCGACGCGCCTTCCACCGCGGCGCGGGCGGAGTCGGCGACGGCGAGGCCCCGGGGCGCCAGGGCCTCCGCCTTGGCGCGCGTCCGGTTGTAGCCGGTGACGGAATGGCCGGCGGCGAGAAGTCGCTGGGCCATGGCGCCGCCCATGGCGCCCAGCCCGACGAAGGCGATCTTCGGCATCAGCCCGTCTGCGGACCGGCGGTTTGCTGAGCGCCGAACTGGAACATACCGCCGCCCAGCCCGAGGGCGATCTTCCCCATGCCCTCGACCATGCGATCCATGGTGGGCGGCATGAGGGACGCCGTGCGGAGGTCGCGGAACGCGCGCTCCACGGGATAGTCCTTGTAGGCGCCACGCCCGCCCGCGATCTGGAGCGCCTGCGAGGTGACGTGGAGCCCGATCTCCGTGGTGAGGTACTTGGCACGGTTGGCGAGGTGCCCGCGCTGGGCCACATCGGCCCCCTCCCAGCGCGAGGCCGAGTCGTGGAGGAGTAGCCGCGCGACGTCGAGCCGCGCCTCGAGGTCGCCGATCTGGCGCTGCACGGCCGGATCGTTGGCGATCGGGATGTTCTCGGGCTTGACCACCCGCTTCTTCACGTAGTCGGAGGTGAACTCGAAGGCCGCCTCCCCGATGCCCGCGTAGACGGCGGCGTAGCCCAGGGCGAAGCCTTCCACCACGCCCACGCTGGTGGCCGAGCCCGGCTTGCCCAGGGTGGCGTCCTTCGGGATGCGAACGCCCGACAGGGTGACGGACGGGCTGAAGGTGGCACGCATGCCCAGGGTGTCCCACTTGCCATCCGTCGAGATCCCGGGGCTCTCCGCAGGGACCACGGCGAGGAGGAGCGCGTTCGCCATGTCGCCGCTGCCGTCGAGGGCGCACCAGACCATGTAGTAGGAAGCGCCCAGGGCCATGGTGCAGAAGTGCTTGACCCCGTCGACTACCCAGCCGTCGTCCGCAGCGCGCACCACCGTCTCCATGGTGAAGGTGCGCGAGAGGCTGACCGCGGGCTCGCTCCCCCAGCTGCCGAACATCTTGCCGCGCTCGACCACCTCGGGATAGTACCGGCGCTTCTGGGCGTCCGTGCCGAGGGCGTCGATGAAGCGCATGACCGTCGAGTGCATGTGCAGCGTCATGGCGGTGCTCGCGCACCCCCGGGCGATGACGCGAACGACGCCGATGTAGGTCGCCATGTCGAGCCCCATGCCGCCGTACGCGGCGGGCACCGCGCAGGCAAGGTAGCCCTCGCGCTGGAGGTCCGCCCAGCTCTCCACGGGGTTCTTGCCCTCGCGGTCGTAGCGGGCCGCGCGCGGGGCGATCTTCTCGCGCGTCAACGCGTCGGCGCGATCGACCACGTCCTGGCGCATGCCGGGACGGCCCGGTCTAGCCAGCCATGGAGGGCTTGGCCTCGGCCGGGCTCTTCCGCGTGGTCTTCTTGCAGCGGCAGGTCCCGGCCTCGTGCAGCTCGATCAGGTTGCCGTGGGGATCGTCCATGAAGATCTGCTCGAGCTGGGGGCCGACCACGGACTGGATGCTCCAGTACTTCACGCCCATGCGGTCGAGCTCGCGCTTGGCCTCCTGGACATCGGGCACGGCGAGGGCCACGTGCAGCGTGGTGGGATCCTGCTTCGGCCCCTTCGCGTAGCGCGACGTTCCCTCGCAGCCCATGATGTGGATCTGGGTGTCGTTGCCGCAGTCCATCCAGTAGCCGGGAATGCCGGGAATGTTGGGGCGCCCGGCGTCGGGCGAGAGCCCGAGCACGTCGCGATAGAAGGCGAGCGACTTCTCCGTCTCTTCGGGATTGACGCGGATGCCGTGGTGATGGAGCTCGAGCACTTTGACGGCCATGATGTCCTCCCTGGTTACGGTTTCACCCCGGCGGTCGTGGCGCCGGGGAGCTTGGCCACCAGCGTGCCCCAGATGCCCTTGGGCAGGAAGAGCACGAAGGCCATGAAGATGAGGCCGATCACGAGCGGCCAGCGCTCGGTGAACACGGCCAGCCGGTCGCCCAGCACGAGGTAGGTGCCGGCGCCGACGAAGGGACCGAAGAAGGTACCCGCGCCACCGAGCAGGGTCATGATCACCACCTGCCCCGAGGTGACCCAGTACAGCGACTCCACGGGCACCACGGCCAGCCGCATCGCGTCCAGCCCGCCCGCGAGGCCAGCGAAGAAGGCCGAGAAGACGAAGGACAGGTGCTTGACGCGGTTGACGTCGTAGCCGCAGGCGGAGGCGCGGTCGTCGTTCTCGCGGATGGCTTGGAGCACGGTGCCGAAGGGCGAATCGAGAATGCGCTTGAGTCCCGCCACGGCGAGCCAGACGATGACGAAGGAGAAATAGTAGAAGGCGAGCGAGTTCTCGAGATCGATCTTCCAGCCGAAGAGATTGACGGGAAGGAGCGGGATCCCGCGCAGACCGTCGTCGCCCCCCGTCACGTTGGCGAGGTGGAAGGCGATGAAGTAGAGGAGCTGGGCGAAGGCGAGGGTGAGCATGGCGAAGTAGATGCCGCGCCGCCGGAGGCAGAAGAAGCCGATGGCGATGCCGCCGAGCACAGCGAGGAGGGGGCCGGCGGCGAAACCGAGCCAGAGCGACCCGATCTTGAGCTTGGCAAGGGCGAGGCCGGTGCCGTAGGCGCCGAGCCCGTAGTAGGCGGCGTGGCCGAAGGAGAGCAGACCCGTGTAGCCGTAGAGCAGGTTGAAGCCGAGGGCGAACAGGCCGAAGATCAGCACCTGGGAGGCGAGCGCCTTGTAAGGCATGAGGAAGGGAAAGATCGCGAAGAAGATGCCGAAGGCGGCCACCGGATGCCGGCTCACCAGGGACGACAGCGCAGTCCAGCTCCGCACGCTCATTCCGCGAGCCCGGCCTCGCCGAAGAGTCCGCTGGGCCGAACGAGGAGCACCACCGCCATCACCACGAACACCATGATCTCGGCCAGCGCGGGCGCGAAGAGCGTGGTGATGCCGACCACCTGGCCCATGAGGATCCCTGCCACCACCGCCCCGAGGAGGCTGCCCATGCCGCCCACTACGACCACCACGAACGACTCGATGACCATGGTCACGCCCATCTCGGCATAGGCGCCGCGCATCGGCCCCGCGAGAGCCCCCGCGAGCCCGGCCAGCCCGCAGCCGATGCCGAAGACGAGGAGCCAGATGCGGTTGAGGTCGATGCCGAGGGCGCGCACCATCAGCGGATCGCGCGAGCCGGCGCGGATGATGAGGCCGACGTTGGTGCGGGTGAGGAAGGCCCACAGGCCGAGGAGGACGACCGCGGTCACCGCGATCACGAAGAGCCGGTAGGCGGGAAAGGCCATGAAGCCGAGGTTGACCGCGCCACCCAGCTCACGGGGAGGATCGAGGGTGAGCCCGACCTTTCCCCAGATGAGCTTGGCCGTCTCGATGAGCACGAGCGACAGGCCGAAGGTGAGGAGCAGCGGATCGTCCGGGCTCCGTCCATAGAGGCGCCGGATGAGGAAGCGCTCGATGAAGAGCCCGAACGTGCCCACGATGAGGGGCGCCACCACCAGCGCCACCCAGAAATTCCGCGTGAAGCTCAGGAGAAACACCGTGCAGTAGGCGCCGAGCATGTACAGCGCGCCGTGCGAGAAGTTCACCACGGTCATGAGCCCGAAGATCAGGGACAGGCCGATGGCGAGGAGCACGAAGAGCATGCCCAGCACCAGCCCGGTGAAGATCTGGGGCAGGATCGCGGCGAGGGAGACGTCCATGCGCGCCTACACGTGACCCTTTTCCGCGCAGGTCCGATCGTACTTCTCGTCCGCGGCGACCTTGGCCACGATGTCCATGAGGCCCCAGTCACCCTTGGTCTTTCCGGGACCACGCCCCTTGACGATCCACATGTCCTGCATGGCCTTGTTGTCACAGGCCCGCCACCACTCCTTGCCCTTGAAGTGGTCGTACACGGGACTCTTCCTGAGCGCGTTCGCCACGGCCTCAGCATCGGTCGACTTCGCCAGCTCCACCCCGCGTGCCACTTCGAGCACCCCCGAGTAGGAGTACGCGCCGTAGTCGCCGGGCGGCATGTTGAACTTCTTCATCGACGCCTCAACGAACTTCTTCGCCGACGGAATCGAGTCCTGCAGCTCCCAGTACCAGTTGATTCCCCCATAAACATCCTGATAGAGCTCCGGACCGCCTTCCTTCAGGTAGGAGATCCAGAGGAGCGGCTGGGCGAGCTTCATGGTCTTGTCCATCCCGAAGCTCTTGATCTGCTTGTGCAGCGCGACGTTGTCGGCCCCCGGCGCCACGTTCACGAGGACCTCGGGCTTGGCCGCCTGGATCTTCGGCAGGTGGGCGGAAAACTCCGCGCTCCCCAGCGGGTACGGGGTGGCGCCGAGCAGGGTGCCCCCGTTCTTTTGGAGCGTGTCCTGGAGCACGACGTTGTTCTGCTTGCCCCAGGCGTAGTCGGCGTAGATGATCCACCACTTCTTCCCGAGGTTCTGGGCGATCCAGGTGCCCATCACGCGCGACGTGATGGTGGGGTTGAGCGCCTCGTGGAAAGTGATGGGGCTGGTGTCCGGCTTGGCGCTGATCTCGTCCGACTGGCTGGTCGAGATGAAGAGCACCTTGGACTTCTTGGTCTGCTCGTTGATGGCCATCTGTACGTGTGCGGCGAGGCCGCCCACGATGAACTGGCACTTCTGGTTCTCGATCAGTTCCTTGGTGCGCTGGGCGCCCACCGCCGGCTTGAGTTCGTCGTCGCGGAAGAGCACCTCGACCTTGCGGCCCATGACGCCGCCCTTGGCATTCAGCTCGTCCTGCGCAAGCTGGGCACCACGCTGCATGTCCGCGGCGAGCGCCGCGAAGGGACCGGTGAGGGGTAACGGGCAGCCGATACGAAGCGGCTCGCCCTGGGCACGGAGCACCGCGGGGAAAAATCCCTCCGTGGCCACCGCTCCCGCGGTTACTCCGGTTGCCGCCAGAAACTTTCGCCGTGTCATCGACGCCATCGTCATCTCCTTCAGGTAGGTGGTGGGTTACTGGAAGTCGAGTGTCCTGGCCTCGAGGCCACACAGCACCTTGCCGACCGTCTCGAGGCAGCGGTCGCTGGACGGCGGCATCACCGGTCCTGCCATCGCGTCGCGGTGCCACCGCTCGAGCGGCATGTCCTTGAGAATCCCGCGGCCGCCGGCCAGCCGGATGGCCCGCTCCGTCACCATGGCCCCGGTTTCCGCCGAGAGGTACTTCGACTGGTTGACCGCGAGCATGGCCGCCGCGCGGTCGCCGCGGTCACGCACGCGCGCGGCCTCGCACAGGAGCAGCCTCGCCGCGCGCACCGCGGTGCCCAGCTCGCCGATTGTCCGCTGGGTCACCGGGTGATGACTCAGGGGCTCCGTGGAGGGCCTGATCGTCTTGGTCTTGACGAACTCCAGGATGTAGTCGAGGGCCGCTTCCCCGATGCCGAGGTATGTCGCCGAGTAGCCCAGGGCGAAGCCCGAGAGGTCGATGCTGAACAGTCCTGCGGGCGGGCCGATGACCTGGCTCTCCTCCACGAAGGTCTCGTAGCGAATGGTGTGGCTCACCGTCCCCCGCATCCCCATGGCGTTCCACGTGCCCTCGACCTTGACGCCGGGATCCGTCCGCCGGATGAGCGCGGAGAGCAGACCTTCCTGCGCGGTCGCCGAGCCTTCACGCATGCCCGACACGAAGTAGTAGTCGGCGGATTCTCCGAGCGAGCAGAACTGCTTCACTCCACTCACCTGGTAGCCGCCCGGCACGGGCCGGAACACCGTCTGGAGCACGAACTTGTCACGGAAGCTCGACTCGGGCTCGCTCGTGATGGAGGCCATGAGCTTGCCCTCGCGCACCACCTCGGCGAAGTAGCGCCGCTTCTGCGCCTCGGTGGCGAGGGCGGCGATGAACGTGAGCACGGTGGCGTGCATGTTGAAGGTGAGCGCGGTGGCCGAGCAGCCCTTGGCCATCTCGAGCAGACAGAGAGCGTAGGTGAGCGAGTCGGCGCCGCGGCCCCCGTACGCTACGGGAATGCTCAGGCCGAGGAGGCCGGCCGCCCGAAGATCGGCGTAGTTCTCCGCGGGGAATGCCGACTCCGCGTCGTAGCGGGCGGCGCGGGGAGCGAAGCGCTCGCGGGACAGCGTGCGCACCTGCTCGACGAGGGCCTGCTCCTCGGTGCCAGGCTCTGTCCTCGTCATGGGTGGCTCTCGTGCTGGGTCATGGCGGCGCGCGTGGTCAGCGGATATCTCGGCGCGCATCGTTGATAGCAGGCGGCCTCGGGGAATGTCAAGGCAGCCCGCTCTCGACGATGTGAGCTGTCCATCCAGACTCAGCGAGCCACGACGTCCCGAAAGCCTTTGCCCTCCTTGGCCAGGCGCTCGAGGAGCGGGGCGGGCGCCCACGGCTCGCCGTGGCGCGCGTGGAAAGCCGCCACATCGGCCAGGACCTGCGTGAGCCCGACCTGGTCGGCATAGAACATGGGCCCGCCGCGATAGCGCGGGAAGCCGTAGCCGTAGAGGTAGGTCACGTCGATATCGCTCGCGCGGAGGGCGATACCCTCTTCGAGAATGCGCGCGCCTTCGTTGACGAGGGCCCACAGGCAGCGCTTCAGGACTTCGTCGTCCCCGATCTGCCGGCGCTCGACGCCGCCTTCCTTGGCACAGGCCTCGATGAGCGCCGCCACCTCGGGATCGGGCTTGGGGGTCCGGCTTCCCGCGTCGTAGCGGTACCAGCCCGCGCCTGTCTTCTGGCCGAAGCGTCCCTGCTCGCACAGGCGGTCGCCCACGTACGAGTAGCGGAGATCCTTGCGCCGGGTCGCCGCCTTGCCCTTCCGGATGCGCCAGCCCACGTCGAGGCCGGCGAGATCCTGCATGGCGAAAGGTCCCATGGCGAAGCCGAAATCGTAGATGACCTTGTCCACCTGCTGCGGCGTGGCGCCCTCCTCCACGAGGAACTCCGCCTCACGCAGATAGGGCGCGAGCATGCGATTGCCGATGAAGCCGTCGCAGTTGCCCGCGAGGACCCACACCTTGGCAATGCGACGGGACAGCTCGGACGAGGTGGCAATGGTCTCCTTGGCGGTCTTGGCGCCGCGCACCAGCTCGAGGAGTCGCATCACGTTGGCCGGGCTGAAGAAGTGGGTCCCGATCACCGACTCGGGACGAGAGGTGGCGCGGGCGATCTCGTCGATGTCGAGAGTCGAGGTATTGGAGGCGAGCACCGCTCCCGGCTTGGCGATCTTGTCGAGCGCGGCGAACACTTCCTTCTTGACCCCCATCTCCTCGAACACCGCCTCGATCACGATGTCCGCGTCGCGCACCGCGTCGCGATCGAGCGAGCCCGTGATGAGGCCCATGCGCTTGTCCATGTCGGCCTGGGACAGCCGACCCTTCTCCACGGTGCCCGCGTAGTTCTTCCGGACCACGGCGAGGCCCCGATCGAGGGCGTCCTGCGCCATCTCCACCACGGTGACGGGAATGCCCGCATTGGCGAAGTTCATGGCGATGCCGCCGCCCATGGTGCCGGCGCCGATGACCGCCGCGCGCTCGATCTTCTTCGCGGGCGTTCCCGGGGGCACGTCGGGAATCTTGGTCGCCTCGCGCTCGGCAAAGAAAGCGTGGATCTGCCCCTTGGACTGCGGCGAGGCCATGCATTCCTGGAAGAGCGCGCGCTCCTTCTTGAGCCCCTCCGCGAACGGCAGGGTTACCGCGGCCTGCACCGCCTCGATGCACTTGAAGGGCGCCAGGTATCCGCGCGCCTCCCGCTCGATGCTCTTCCTGAACGTGTCGAAGAGCGCGAGGTTGGCGCGGGCCGCCACCAGCTTGTCGTCCATGGACGAGATCTTCCTGAGCGGACGCTTCTCCGCGACGACCAACTCCGCGAAGGCCACCGCCCCCGCGCGCAGATCGTCACCGACCACCTCGTCCACGATGCCCAGCTCCTTGGCCCGGGGCGCCCGCACCGGATCGCCGCTCACGATCATCTTGAGAGCCGCCTCGACGCCGGCCACGCGGGGCAGACGCTGGGTGCCGCCCGCCCCGGGAAGGAGTCCCAGCTTGACCTCGGGCAGACCCACCTGCCCCGCCGCGACGGCCACGCGGTAGTGGCAGGCGAGGCAGACCTCGAGCCCGCCCCCCAGAGCCGTCCCGTGGATGGCCGCCACCACAGGCTTGCTGCTGCCCTCGATGGCCGTGAGCACGCTGTTGAGATCGGGCGGCAGGTGCGGCTTGCCGAATTCCCGAATGTCCGCGCCGGCGATGAAGGTGCGTCCGGCGCCGATGATGACCATCGCGCTCACTCCCCCATCCGCCACGCCCCGGGCGATCGCGTCCAGGAGACCCTGGCGCACGCCCTGGGAGAGCGCATTGACGGGCGGATTGTTCACGGTGATCACGCCCACGCTGCCCTGCTTGTCGAACGTCACGAGGTCGCTCATTTGTCTCCTCCATGGAGAAGGCTCTCCGCCGCCTCCATCAGGCCTTCGGAAAGAGTGGGATGCGCATGGATGGTCACGGCAAGGTCCTCCGCGGTCACCGCCGTCTCGATGGCCAGCGCGGCCTCCGCGATCAGCTCTCCCGCGCCCGGCCCCGTGATGCCGACGCCGAGCACCCGTCCCGTGGCTGCGTCCACGATGAGCTTGGTCAGGCCGTCGCTCCGCCCGATCGTCGCGGCGCGACCCGAGGCGGCCCAGGAGAACTTCGCGACCTTGACGGAGCGTCCCGCCTGCTGCGCCTGGGACTCCATGAGACCGCACCACGCGACCTCGGGATCGGTGAAGACCACCGCGGGCACCGCGAGGTTGTCGAAGGCCGATGGGCGTCCCGCGATGCACTCGGCCGCCACCTTGCCCTGGCGCATGGCCCGATGGGCAAGCATGGGCTCGCCGGTCAGGTCCCCCACCGCATAGATGTGCGGATCGCTCGTCCGGCAGCGCTCGTCCACCAACACAAATCCCCGCTCGGCCACCTTGACCTTCGTGGTCTCGAGCCCCAGCGAGTCGCTGACCGCTCGACGCCCCACCGCCACCAGGACACGATCAAAGGCCTGGGCGTTCTGCCCTTCGATCGCGGCCTCGATGGTGTCGCCCACTTCCTTGAGCGTGGTCACCGTGGTCTTCAGATGAATGGCCGAGAAGAGCTTCTCGCAGCGCCGGGCCAGCGGCTGCACGAGATCGCGGTCCGCGCCGGGGAGCAGACCGTCCGTCATCTCCACCAGTGTCACCCGGCTCCCGAGCGCCGCATAGACCTGGCCCAGCTCGAGCCCGATGTACCCGCCTCCCACGACGAGGAGCCGCTCGGGGATATCCGGCACGTCGAGGGCGGCTGTGGAGTCCATGACGCGGTCGCTTTCGAGCGCGAGGCCGGAAGGCACCAGGGGAAGTGAGCCTACCGCGATGACGGCGTGCTTGAAGCGGACCACCTGCGGCTCGTCGCCGCCCACCCGGATGGTCCGCGAGTCCTCGAAAGCGCCGTGGCCGCCGATGACCTGCACGCCCTTGGCCTTGGCCACGGAGGCGAGCCCCCGCGAGAGCTTGCCTACCACGCGATCGGCTTTCCATTTGCGCAGGGGATCGAGGGAGATGCGGGCCTCGCCGAAGTCGACGCCGAATTCCTTGGCCCGCTCAGCCTCGCCGAGCACGGCCGCGACGTGGAGGAGCGCCTTGGAGGGAATGCACCCCTCGTAGAGACAGGCCCCACCCAGGCGCTTGCTCGCCTCCACGATCACCGTCTCGAGCCCGAGCTCCGCGCAACGAAAGGCGGCCGAGTAGCCGCCGGGCCCGCCGCCCAGGACGGCCACGTCGACTTCGGTCACCAGATCGCCCATCACCATGGCCGCGCCTCGGCTACCACTCGACGAAGAGGGTTTCCGGCGCTTCGAGACGGCGGATGATGGCCTGGGCGAAGCGTGCGCCGTCGGCGCCGTCGGCGACCCGGTGGTCGAAGGTGAGGGTGATGGGCAGCATGGTGCGCGGCACGATCTGGCCTGCCCGCACCACCGGCTCCTCGCGGCCCCGCGCCACGCCGAGTATGGCCACTTCCGGATAGTTGATGATGGGAATGGCGCCCGTGCCGCCGAGGGCGCCGATATTGGTCACGGTGAAGGTGCCGCCGCGAAGGTCGTCGAGGGTCGCCTTGCCCTCGCGCACGCGCGCGGCGAGGGCGGCCAGCTCCCGGGCCAGCTCCATCACGGGCTTCTTGTCCACATCGCGGATCACCGGCACGATCAACCCCCGATCAGTGGCCACGGCGATTCCCAGGTGGCAATAGCGCTTGAGGATGAGCTCCCCCACCCCCGCATCCAGGCTCGCGTTGAACTGCGGATATTCGTGGAGAGCGAGGGCCGCCGCCTTCAGGAGAAAGCTCGTCAAGGTCAGGGTGATGCCGTGCTGCTTCGCCGTCTCGAAGCTCCGCGTAACGATGGCGTTGAGATCGGTGATGTCGGCCTTGTCGAAGTGGGTGACGTGCGGAATCAGGGCGGCCGACAGCGCCATGCGCTCCGCGATGGTGCGGCGGAGGTGGGACAGCGGCTGGCGCTCCACGGGTCCCCATTGCTCGAACTTCGGCAAGGGCGGGGGCTCCAGGCCGACGGCAGCCAGTGGCTTGGCGGGGCCCGAGGGTGCTGTCGCTTTCGCGACGGCCTGCTGAGTGCCCGAGGGCTTGCCGGTGGCGCCGCGCACGTCGTCGTCGGTGACGCGTCCCCCCGGTCCGCTGCCCCGCACGGCACGAAGATCCACGCCCAGTTCGCGAGCCAGCCGTCGGGTTGACGGGGTGGCGGGCACCGGTGCGCCGTCGGCAGGCGGCGGGGCAGGAGCCTTCGTCTCCGCGGGTGCGGGTGCCAGAGCACGGGCAGCGACGGCCGGCCCTGGGCGCGTCGGGGTGGACGCGCCCGTCGCGTCCCCGAAGCTCACCAAAGGCTGGCCGACCTTGACCGTCTGTCCCGGCTGAACGTGGATCTTCTCTACCCGGCCGGCGAACGGCGAAGGAATCTCCACCTGCGCCTTGTCCGTCTCGACCTCGAGCAGGGGGGAGTCTTCCCTGACCACGTCGCCTTCCTTGACCAGGACATTGCGGATCTCGGCTTCGACGAGGCCCTCGCCGAGGTCCGGAAGAACGAAGGTGCGGGCCACGAAACAGCCTAGAGCCGATCGAGCGCGGGCACGGTGCGCTCGTTGACGACATTGCCGGTATTGAGCGTGGTCTTGGGCTCGTTCAAAATGCCAGCGTCTCGCGCGCGGCGTCGAGCACGCGCGCCACGTCGGGCACGTTCGCCTTCTCGCGCGCGAAGCCGGGAAAGGGTACGTCGTACGCGGTCACGCGGCGGATGGGCGCCTCCAGCGACAGGAAGGCACCCTCCATGATGCTGGTGGCAATCTCCGCGCCGGGGCCGAAGCTTCGCGGCGCCTCGTGGACGATGACGGCGCGCCCGGTCTTGCCCACCGAGGCAGCGAGGGCCTCGTGGTCGAGAGGCGAGATGGTCAAGAGATCGAGCACCTCGGCCTCCACGCCATCTTCCAGCTGGAGCGTGTCCGCCACCTCGAGGGCCACCCGCAGCATGGCGCCATAGGCGATGAGCGTCAGTCCGCGCCCTTCGCGGGCGACCTGGGCCCGGCCGATGGGCATCACCTCGGTCTCGTCGGGCACCTCTTCCTTGGAGGCGTGGTAGAGCGCCTTGTGCTCGAAGAACACCACGGGATCGGGATCCCGGATGGCGGCCACGAGAAGCGCGCGGGCGGTGCGTGGCCCGGAAGGAATGACCATCTTCAGTCCCGCAATGTGCGCGTAGAACTGCTCCTCGCTCTCCGAGTGGTGCTCGAGGGCGCGGACCCCGCCCCCGTAAGGCATGCGCACCACCATCTGGCAGTGAAAGCGGCCCTGGCTGCGCTGGCGATAGCGCGCGGCATGGTTCTCGATCTGGTGGAAGCACTGAAAGGCGAAGCCGGAGAACTGGATCTCGCTCACCGGCTTGAGACCGTAGAGCGCCATGCCGATGGAGGCGCCGATGATGCCCGCCTCCGCGAGCGGGCTGTCGATCACCCGCCGCCCGCCGAAGCGCCGGTGCAGATCCTCC
>DASYQB010000096.1:0-16872 GCA_036005985.1 Candidatus Methylomirabilota bacterium
CAGGTCCCTGGAGCATTGCTATCGAGCCGGAGGGCCGTGATGGTACGCCCCCCTTGGGCGCTCAGGGTGGCGGTCAGCGTGCCGTCGAGGGCACCATCGGCGCCCAAGGCGAGATTGCCTTGCCCCACCCGATCGCGCAGCGTGCCGTTGAAGGCGAGGGTCAGCGTGGCCGGCAGCGGCGCGGCTGACACTGTGGTCACGGCGGAGGCGCTGGATCCGTCGGAGAACGTCGCAGTCAGGGTGAGGGTGCGGCCGGGGAGGAACTCGCTGCTGAGATAATCCGACGCGAAGAGGAGGAAGTTGCCCCCGTTGGCTACCGGGAAGTTCACGGCCATGCTGCCTGGCGCGTTCAGCAGCGGGCCGTCGAGCGTGGTGGCGACGCCGACGACCCAGAACCCGGGGTCGTTTGTCGTCCAGGTCCCTGGAGCATTGCTATCGAGCCGGAGGGCCGTGATGGTACGCCCCCCTTGGGCGCTCAGGGTGGCGGTCAGCGTGCCGTCGAGGGCACCATCGGCGCCCAAGGCGAGATTGCCTTGTCCCACCCGATCGCGCAGCGTGCCGTTGAAGGCGAGGGTCAGCGTAGCGGATGCTGCCGCGGTGAGGGTGATCCCACTCGCGGGATTTCCCATGCCTTTGTTGTCGCTGGGAGTCCCGGACCGGCTTATCGCAGTCAGGGGAGCCGTTCCGAGGGTAGACAGCGCCTGGGCGACCTGGATACTCGGCGTGGCCACACGGCCACCGCTGCGTGTGTCGGTGACGGATAGGCCCGTCGACTGGAGGGCGGCCAGTACCTGATCAACCGACGCGCCCGGCGTGGCTTGCCGCAGGAGGGCCCACGCGCCGGCCACATTGGCGGCGGCCATGGAGGTGCCGTTCAGCGCGGCATAGACGCCGTGGGGAACTGACGATGTGATCGCCTCACCCGGAGCGAGGAGCGAGGTGAGCGGCGAGAGGTTGGAGAAGCCCGAAAGCTCGCCGCTCGTCGAGATGGAGCCCACGCTCACTGTTGTCGAAACGCAGGCGGGAAAGCTCATGGCTCCGGTGGCGCGGTCATTCCCGGCGGCCACGACGGTGGCGATGCCGACGGAGCGGAGGTTGTCGACGATCCGCTTGATCGGCTCGCCGTCGCAGGACCCGGCAGACAGCCCGCCGCCGCTGAGGTTCAGATTGGCCGCGGCGAAGCGATGCGTGTCCCGCAGAGCATAGACCCGCTCCAGGCCGGCGATCAGGTCAGAGTCCCAGGCGAGCACGCAGGGAGCGGCGCCATTACAGTCCGTTGGATTGTCGAAGCGAGAGAAGACCTGGATGGCCATGATGTCGGCCCCGGGAGCGACGCCCGAGAACGGCACCCCGCCGCCATTGCCCGCGACGATTCCCGCCACGTGAGTTCCGTGCCAGCACGTGTCGATCAAGCAGTTGACGCCGGACCCGGGCCCGATCTGCTGCTCCTGGCCGTTTGGACACAAGGTGGTACTCGTGTTCTTGACCGTGCTCGAGTAGCACGCGGCCTCGACGACCTTGCGCCCGATGAACGGATGCGTCGTGTCCACCCCCGTGTCCAGGATGGCGACCATCCAGCCCGTTCCGTCGAAGCTACCGGTCCCGGCCGGCAATGACATCGGCACCGTTTGCGCCTGCGCAGGCGCGCTGAGGCCATCCTCGGAGATCTTCTCCACGTCCTGAGAGGCCGCCGTGAGCTCGGCGAGCGCCGACGACCCGATCTCCAGGGTGAGCAGAGGAACGGTCTGGTGGCGGTGGAAGAGCCGGTGCGACGAGGCGTTCAGTCGGCCCATGAGGCGGCTCTGCACGCTCGCGATGTCGGCTCGCTGGCGGGAGACGGCGGCGGGACTCGAGAGGCGGCCCTCCGGCACGTGGGAACCGCTTGGCAGCCTGAGCTGCACGATGACGCGGGCCTTGCCCACCTTCTGGACGCGTTGACGCAGTTCCTGTGTGGCGACCTCCCCCGGCTCGGCATCGACGGCAGAGAAAAACAACATCGGCGTCACGCCGGCCACGACGAGCGCGATCAAGATCCGATGCATCGCGTTGACAAATCCCGCGCTCGCACCGACGGGGCGGAGGTATCGAGATGCCACGACCAACGCGTGATTCACCAGGACAAGATCCACCGAGACGATGCGTCGGCCAAGCCGCATGCATGCCTCCATAGGATGAGAACCGATGGAACGATCACGTGTCGGAGCCGCCGCACGCCTCCAAGACTCTCCCACCGCTGGGCGGATGGATCAACTACTCACGGCCCTCCTGACAAGAAAAACTCGAGCTCGGCTCATGAAGCCCACGTGCCACAACCTTGACCGTGAAGGAATTACCGACTTCGAAGAGCTTGATTCCCTATCGCGGGGTGGCGCTGAAGAGAAAGACCTCCACCGGCTCGTAAATCGGCCGGTCGGGAGTATTTCGGCAGTGGCGCTCGAAGGCCGCCAGCCCACGCTCGAAGGCCTCGTCGGGAATCGCCTGCAGGGACGAGATGGCCCGGGCCGAGATCTTGGCGAAGTACTCCGTGTAGGAGGCTGCGAAGGGATGACTGACCACCTGGTGCGCGGTCGCCTCCAGCCCGTGCTCGGCGAAGGCGGCCACGAGGCCGTCTCTAGGGGGCATCCGCCCCAGGTCGAGAGCGAGGGCTTCGGGGAAGAATCGCATGTATTCGAACTCCGGCACGGTCTCACGCGTGGGGTTGCGCACGAAGACGTGGCCGTTCCGCGACAGGACACGCGCGATCTCGGCAACCGCGGGGGCGGGGCGCAGATGGTGATAGACCATAGAGAGGAACACCAGGTCCATGCGTCCGGCTCCCAGGGGCAGACTTTCCGCGTGCGCCGCGATGAAGTGTGCCGTACCGTCCGTCGAGCGGGTGCGCTGGGCAAGCATGCGGAGCGACGGATCGATGCCGACCACGGTGGCGTGGTAGCTGTCGCCGAGCATCTCGGCGAACCGCCCGGTCCCGCACCCGAGATCCAGCACGCGACGGATGGACGGGGCGGGCGGCAGCATGTTCTGGACGACGTGCCGCCAGCGCTGCATCGCTTCGGCAGGCAGGCGGCGGGCCTGAACGTAGAGATCGGGGATGGGGGTGCTGTCGTAGTCCACGCTGCGACGCGACTCCCTCAGCCGTTAAGGTTCCTGCCCCTCACACTCGGCCCGTTCTATCGACGGTGCCGCGATACTGTAGATACCGGGCTACGAGCCAGCAAACGAGCGCCCACACCAGGCCGGCGCACCATCCGGCGATCACGTCGCTCGGGTAGTGGACTCCAAGATAGACGCGGCTGCTGCCCACCACGAAAGTGACGAAGAGCGCCACGGTGAGCAGGTACGCCTTCGTCCGGCGCCTCGTGGCAAAACGTGCGAGGAGGGCTCCCAGGGTGAGATACATGATGGCGCCTAGCATGGAGTGACCGCTGGGGAAGCTCGGAGAGGTCACGGCGACGAGATGGGGGACGAGGTCGGGTCGGCCCCGGCCGAATGCGTGCTTCATCGCCGTGCTCAAGAGCCCACCGCTCCCTACGGCAAATAACACGAGCCACATCGCCCCGTATTTCCGCTCGAGAGCGAGGTATCCCGTGACGAACAGTGTGACGGCGATGAGCATGGTGCGGCCGCCGAGGACCGTGATGTCCTGGGCCACTTCCACGAGCCACGGCGGTCCGATGGGAACGTGAGGTTGTCCGGGCACCCGGAGAAGCACGAGGAGCCACTGGTCAAGCTTGGCCAGCTCACCCTCGCCCAACTCTTCCGCGATCTTGACGAAGCCGAACACCGTAAGCAGCACCACCAGCGCTGCCACGAGCACGGCGGCCTCCTGTCCGGACAACCACCGCGCGGCCATACCGGCGACGGCGCGAAGTGTCTGCACGCCCTGGCGCAGGCTTCGGCCAGGCCAGGATCGTCGCGAGGGACGCCCCCCCGGCACATCGGCCGCTGATCTCGAGGGACTCCGTGATTGCTTGAGCATGAGCCTCACGGAGCGCAGCCCGGGCCTTCGGCAGGACTTGCATCGCGCCTGCCCTGTCGGCAGGAAGTCGGGGTCGAGGGCTCCCAGTGGGCGGCGTGGCCTTGCTGCGCAAGAGCGTGCCGCATACGTGAGCCCGGAAGCGCGTGCGGCTCGACGCCGTCGCCCGCGACTTCGATGGTGACGATCGCCTCCTCCTTTCGTTTCCCGTGGCCGTTCATGGCTCCTCTCCTGCGGGTGGTGGGAGGTGGCGCTCCGTGTGGTGGCTCCCTTTCCTGAGTGTCCATGGTAACCAGCGTGCTGTCGAGGGCAAGGTCCTGGCCCTTGAAGTTCACCGGATCAGCCCGCTCTTCTAATGCCAGCGTGATCATCAGCGAGCGCCTGCGCGGTCTCGAGGTTGACCGAGAGCGTGAAGCGGGCCGCCCAGAGTTGAAGATCGGCGAGATCAAGGCGATCACGCCTTCTGCCGCTCGCGGATCGCCGCACGAATTGCCGGCTCTCCTTCTGCGGCGGTGCGGGCCTCGGCGGGAGAGACCGCCGGCTTGTCACGTCGTGGGCCGGTTCGACCTGGAGACGTCGCGATTTCAGGCACAATCGCGTCTCCAGCGACCGCTACTCGCTTGACTGACGCTCTCTAAGCCTGTAACTTCGCTGCTCGGCCCCTGGATCGGCGGCGTAGCTCAGGTGGCAGAGCAGGGGTCTCATAAGCCCCGTGTCGGAGGTTCGAGTCCTCCCGCCGCCACCACTCCCCCCGATTTTCCCGCCCCTTACCGACCGGCATAGCGTGACGAGTGCGCGGCGTGCGTGTGCCAGTTCTCGACGTACCGAGCGGCGAGGGCCCGGTCGCGAACGACGAGGAGATTCTGGGCGTTGTGCCGTTCGGCCGCCGTGGTGAAGTTGAACGAGCCTGTGATGACGGTGTCGCCGTCGACGATCATCACCTTGTTGTGGGCAATGGCGTGAGCCCCATCGATGAGCGTAGGAATTCCCGCATGGGCGACGAAGTCCGCCGACGAGTACTTGGTGCCCGTCTCTCGGCGATCGAGGATGACCTGCACGTCGACGCCGCGGGCATGGGCATCGGCCAGTGCCTTGGCGATGGGGGCAGAGGTGAAGGAATACGCCTGGACGAGAATGGTGCTCCGGGCCGCGGTGAGGACGTCGACCACCGCTTTGGTCGCCCCGTGATTCGGCGAGAAGTACACATGCCAGGTCGGCTGATCCGGCTCGGCCGGCGCGTTTGCCGTGAGGATGAAGGCGCCGGCGAGGAGGACAACAGCGAGCCGGCGGAGCTGGCACGGGGCAATGGAGTCGGCAATCATCGTCGCGACGAGTATCCCAGAAGATACAGGATGACACCAAGGGCTTTTGCTGAAGCATCCCCCTCTCCGAAGTTCGGGTACGGCTCCGTAAGATCGGTTACGATACGGTCGCCGTGGATCGGGTACGGGCGGACCGAGCGTGGTCAGATGAATCCAAGATGAACGCCCACGGTGAACCCCCCCGATGAACCCCCATGATTAGCCCAAGGAGGAGCGGGATGAGTGACGAGATCCTCGTAGAGCGGGAGGGCGGTATCGCCACCGTCGTCTTCAACCGGCCCAAGGTGCGGAACGCGGTCAGCCTCGCCATGTGGGGCGAGATCGCCAATGTCACCGAGGCGCTCTCGAGGGACGACGCGGTCCGGGCCATCGTCTACCGGGGGGCGGGGCGCGATGCATTCGCGTCGGGCGCGGACATCTCCGAGTTCAAGGAAAACCGGAAGGACACGGAGACGGCGCTCGCCTACAACAAGAAGACGGAGGCGGCCTACACCGCGATCAGGCTGTGCCCCAAGCCCACCGTGGCCATGGTCTTCGGATTCTGCATGGGCGGCGCGATGGCCCTCGCCATGGCCTGCGATCTCCGTTTTGCCGCCGGAGGGTCCAAGTTCGGCATCCCCGCGGCCAAGCTCAGCATCATCTACGGGCTCGATCCCGTGCACCAGCTCGTGGACCTCGTGGGACCCGCCTACGCCAAGGACATCCTGTACTCCGCGCGCGCTCTCGATGCCGTGGAAGCGTTCCGCATCGGCTTCATCCAGCGCCTCATGCCCGCGTCCGAGCTCGAGGCCTACACCTACGACTACCTCCGCACCGTGGCCGAGAACGCGCCCCTGTCGATCCGGGGCACCAAGGCGCAGGTGCGGGCCATCTTCGAGGGCATCAACGACGAGCACCGCCAGAAGCTCTTCGACCTGGGGATCGAGACGTACAACAGTCAGGACTACGCGGAAGGCACCCGCGCGTTCACGGAGAAGCGGAAGCCCGTCTTCAAAGGAAAGTAGCTCCTGCGCATCGCCGTCCTCTCCTCCACGCCGTCGAATCCGCTGGAGGGGAGTGGCACTTTCGTGGGCATCGCGGGATTGAAGCGAGGGCTCGAGGCGCTCGGCCACCACCTCGAGTTTCATCCCCTCCGGCTCCGCACCGGCTTCCACACTCTCGATCGGTGGCTGTACAACGCGAGTCTGGCCCTTCGCCCGCCCCGTCACGTCGATCTCGTGTACGGCGTCGATCTCGACGGCTTCCTCCTCGGGCGGCGGAGACCCCCGCTGGTGGTGAGCCTCAAGGGCGTCATCGCCGACGAGCTCAAGAACGAGCGCGGGCTGACCCGTCTCCTCCTCTCGATACAGGCGCGGTGGGAGCGACGCAACGCGAAGCGCGCCGACGTGGTGATCGCCTGCAGCCGTTACTCCTGCGAGGTGGCGCGGCGCGAATACGGCCTGCCGGAGGGAAAGCTCGTCCCCGTGCCCGAGCCCATCGATCTCGAGGAATGGGACAGGCGCTTTGCCGCGGCTCGCCGCACTCCCCGGCGCGGCCGCGTCGTCCTCTGTGTCGCGCGAATGTACCCGCGCAAGCGCATCGGCGATCTCCTCGAGGCGGCGGTCATTCTCCGTCGCCGAATCCCGGATGTCCGGGTGCGCATCGTAGGAAAGGGACCGGAGTGGGAGGCGGCGACGCGAATTCACGAGAGGCGGGGGCTGGGGGCGACGGTGGCCCTGCTCGGTGACGTCTCGCGTGAGCAGCTCGCCGAGGAATACGTCAACGCCGATCTCTTCTGCCTTCCCTCCGTGCAGGAGGGCTTCGGCATCGTCTTCCTCGAGGCGATGGCCGCGGGCCTCCCCGTGGTTGCCTGTCGCGCTGCCGCCATTCCCGAGGTGGTGGAGGATGGCGTGACGGGGAGGCTGGCCCCGCCGAGGGATCCCCCGGCCCTGGCGGAGGCCATGGGTGACCTGCTCGAGAACGCGGAGCGAAGGCGAGAGATGGGGGAAGCGGGCCGCCGCGCGGTGACGCGGTTCACTCCGGATCGGGTCGCCGGCCGCCTGCTGGACGCGGTAAGATTAGTTTGGGAAGGGAGGACGCCTTGACGAGCGACGGTCCCGTGTACGCGACGCGCAAGTTCACATTCTCCGCCGCCCATCGCTACGGACGGCCGGAGTGGAGCGAGAGTGAGAATCGCCGCGTCTTCGGCCACCTCACGGTGTCGCACGGCCACAACTACGTGCTGGAGGTGACCATCCGGGGACCGGTGGACGCGCCGACCGGCATGGTCATGGACCTGGCCGAGCTCAAGCGGGTGGTCTCGGACGCCATCATCCAGCGCTTCGACCACGCCGATCTGAATGCCGACCCCTTCTTCACCCCCGGCATCATTCCGACCACGGAAAACCTCGTGCGCGCCGCCTGGGATCTCCTTCTCCCCAAGCTGGGGCAGGAGCGTCTGTGGCGCCTTCGCCTCTGGGAAGATCCGACCTTCTACGTGGAATACTTCGGCGAGTGAGCGTGCTCGAGCTCACGCGGCAGTACCACTTCAGCGCGGGACACCGGCTCGAGAGCCCGGCCCTGTCTCTCCACGAGAACGAACGGGTCTACGGCCAGTGCTATCGGCAGCACGGGCACAACTACCTGATCGAGGTGACGGTAGCCGGCGACCTGGATCCGGTCACCGGCATGGCGGCGGATCTCGGCGCCCTCGATGCAGCGGTGAAGCGGGTCATCCTGGATCGAGTGGACCACTACGATCTCTCGAGCACAGTGGACGCGCTTCGCGACGTGCCGACCACGGGCGAGAATCTCGCGTGCGCTTTCTGGAAGTGGCTGGAGCCCACGCTGCCCGCGGGAAGCCTGCGCCGCCTCGTGGTCGTCGAGACCGACAACAACACGTTCGAATACCGCGGCGCCGCCGCGAGGTGACCAGCATGGAGGAGCTGATACGGGAGCTGCTGAAGGAGATCGGCGAGGACCCGTCGCGGGAGGGCCTCGACCGGACGCCCGCCCGGGTGGCCAAGGCCTGGGCGTATCTCACCTCGGGGTACCGGCAAGACGTGCACCAGGTCCTCAACGAGGCGCTCTTCACCGAGGAATACGACGAGATGGTGGTGGTGAAGGACATCGATCTCTACTCGATGTGCGAGCACCACCTCCTTCCCTTCTTCGGCAAGTGCCATATCGCGTACATGCCGGGGAAAAAAATTGTCGGGCTCTCCAAGCTGCCCCGACTGGTCGAGATGTTTTCCCGCCGGCTGCAGGTCCAGGAGAGGCTCACCACCCAGATCGCCCATACCCTGGATGAGGTGCTCCAGCCGCGGGGAGTAGCGGTGGTGGTGGAGGCCCTGCACATGTGCATGCTCATGCGCGGGGTCGAGAAGCAGAATTCCAAAGCCGTCACCTCCGCCATGCTCGGGCAGTTTCGCGATCGGCCCGAGACGCGGGCGGAATTCATGGAGCTGATCAGGTCGCGGGGCGGCCTCATCCTGTGAAGCTCGCCGGCCAGGTTGCCCTCGTCACGGGAGCGGGCCGCGGCATCGGCCGCGCCGTGGCGGCGGCGTTCGCCCGCGAAGGCGCCCAGGTGGTGCTGGCCGCGCGCTCCACGCGCGAGCTCGCCGCCGTGCAGCGCGAGATCGAACAGGCGGGCGGCCGGGCGCTGTCCGTACCCACCGACGTGAGGCAGGAGCCCGCCATCGCGACGCTGGTGAGCCGAGCCCTCGCGCTGGGCGGGCGAATCGACTGCCTGGTGACCGCGGCCGGCCTGGCCGCCTTCGGGCCGGTGGCCGATGCGAAGACCGAAGACTGGGACCAGCTCATGGCGGTAAACCTGCGCGGCGCCTTCCTCACGTGCCGGGCTGTGCTTCCCGCCATGATCGGGCAGGGGCGGGGGACCATCATCAACATCGGCTCCATCGTCACGAGCCGGACACTTCCCGGAAGCGCGGCGTACACGGCGACCAAGTACGGGCTCCAGGGCTTCTCGCGGGTGCTCGCCGAGGAGATGCGTCCGCACGGAGTGAGAGTGGGCATCCTGTCTGCGGGAGCGACCGACACCCCGCTGTGGGACGCCGTGCCGGCTCCGCCCGACCGGGCCCGGATGCTCAAGGTCGAGCAGATCGCCGAAACCGCCCTCCTCATGGCCACTCTCGCCCCCGGAGCCGCCCTGGAAGAGGTCACCCTCCTGCCCCAGGGAGGCGTCCTGTGACGGACGCGCTCGTTGAGGCCGCCCGCCTGGATATTTTTGCTATACTGAGCTCGTGGTCGTGACCGATTGGACACAGAAACCAAGGAGGAATTCATGATCTCGCTGACCGAAACCGCTGCGAAGAAGATCTCGGACCTGCGCCTCGAAGAGGGCAAGCCGGAGTGGGGCCTCAGGATCCGCGTAGTCGGCGGCGGCTGCTCGGGCATGTCCTACGAGCTCGGCTGGGACGATGCGGCCGGCGACGACGACAACATCACGGAAGTGCACGGCGTGAAGGTCTTCGTGGACAGCAAGAGCGCGCCGTATCTCCAGGGGAGCGAGATCGACTACGTGGACAACAACATGCTGGGGGCGGGCTTCGCCATCAATAACCCCAACGTGAAGTCGTCCTGTGGGTGCGGCTCCTCCCACCAGTTCTAGACAGACACCCATGAAGGTCGCCGTCCGCTTCTTCGCCCGTTACCGCGAAGCGGCGGGACGCGACCACGTCGAGCTGGAGCTTCCCGAGGGCGGTACGGTCGAGTCGGTCTGGGAAGCGGTGGTGAGCCGCTTCCCGGTCCTCCAGCCGTACCGCCCTTTCACGTTGTTCGCCCTCGGTACCGACTACGTCTCGGCCAGCCACCCCCTCCGCGCCGGAGACGAGGTGTGCCTGTTTCCCCCGGTAAGCGGCGGCTCTCGCCCGGATCTGATCGAACTCACGCATCAGCCCCTCTCCGAGGAACGCCTCATGGCCGCGGTGGGGGAGCCGGGGGCAGGTGGCCTCGTGCTCTTCTCGGGCGTGGTCCGCGAGGAGACCGGTGGCCGGCGGGTCAAGTATCTGGAGTACGAAGCTCACGAGCCCATGGCCGTGGGCAAGATGCGCGAGATCGCGATGGCGGTGCGGCAGCGCTGGCCGGGGGTGCGGGGGGTGGCCCTCATGCACCGGATCGGCCGGCTCGAGATCGGTGAGTCGAGCGTGATGATCGCCGTGTCCTCGCCCCACCGGGCCGAGGCTTTCGATGCCTGCCGGTTCGCCATCGACACTCTCAAGGAGACGGTGCCGGTGTGGAAGAAGGAGTTCTTCGAGGACGGCGAAGTGTGGGTCGGGCTGCAAGGCGACGGCGATCACCGTCACTGATCTCCGGGCGATAGCCGCCGCCGCCCTTCGCCGCTCTGGAATGCTCCAGGGCGGCGAAACTGTCTTGACCGCCGTGTCCGGCGGGGCGGACTCCGTCGCCCTCCTCGATGTGCTCCACTCGCTCGGCTCCCAGTGGTCCCTGGCCCTCCACGCCATTCACGTGCATCACGGGCTGCGACCGGAGGCGGATGCCGACGCCGAATTCGTCCGCACGCTGTGCGAGCGCATGGGGGTGCCTCTCAGCACGGAGCGCGTAGCGGTGAGACGCGAGCCGCCCTGGGACGGGCTCGAGGCCGAGGCGCGCCGCGCACGCTATGGCGCCTTCCGCGCTGTCGCCCACCGTATCGGCGCCCAGCTCATCGCCACCGCCCATACCGCCGACGACCAGGCCGAGACCGTCCTCATGCGCCTCCTCGAAGGGGCAGGGCCCCGCGGCCTCGCCGGCATCGCCCCCACGCGCGGCATGCTCATCCGGCCGCTCCTCGGCGCCCGCCGCGCGGATGTCGAAGCGCACCTGCGCGCGCGTGGGCTCGGCTGGATCGAGGATGCGAGCAATCGCGACCCACGCTTCCTGCGTAATCGCATCCGGCACGAGGTGCTGCCTTTTCTTGCCCAGGCCGTCGAGCCGTCCATCGTGGATCGTCTTGCCCGCTCGGCCGCCCTCGTTCGAGGCATGGTGGACGACTTGGAGCGGGGCGCCGCGCGCGTCCTTCGGCAGAGCGGACGGCGGGGAGCCGCGGGCTGGGTGCTGAGGGTCTCCGATCTGGCTGCCTGCCCACTCGAGCTGGCGGTGGAGGTCGTTCGGCAGGCCGGCCGGGACCTGGGGCACTCGGGCGCTCTCCGTGGCCACGCCCAGAAGACGCTCCGCCGCCTCCTCGCTCCTGGGGCGACGAGGGGGAGCCTCAGAGCGGGCGGCGTGACCGTGGAGCGAAGCGGTCCCTGGCTTCGGGTGGGACCCGGTCGCCTTCCGCCGCTGGGGCCTCGTGATTTCCCGGTGCCCGGCGAGCTCGCGCTGCCCGAGGTCGGGATGATGCTCGAGGCCCGCTCTTTCCCACGCGCGGAAGACTACCTAGCGCCTCGCGAAGCGGAACGGGCGGCGTTCGATGCGGATCTGCTGCCCTCGCGGCTCCACGTCCGGCCCCGACGGCGGGGAGATCGCTTCGCGCCCTTCGGCAGTCCGGCCGAAAGGCGGCTCAAGTCCTTCCTCATCGACGTGGGCGTGCCGCGGTGGGAGCGGGAGCGCGTGCCGCTGCTCGAGGCGGCGGGCGACATCATCTGGGTCGCGGGGCTCCGGCGAAGCCGGGCCGCGCCCGTCGGCCCCGGAACGAAGCGTATCCTCGAGGTGACACTCAGACCCGAGAGGACAGTCAGATCTCCGCTGGCGGGGCCCTCGCGGGAGGGGTAAGATGGCGCGCCAGGAGGCGCCAAGGTGATGACGAGGAAGACGCTGCCGATGGTCGGGACGCTGAAGATCGGGACGCTGATGATCGGGACAATGGTCCTCGCGCTGTCCCTCGGCTCGCTGCCCGCGGCGGCGCAGACGGGAGCGCCAGCCCTCCACGCTCTCGAGGACGCGTTCACCTCCGTCGCCGACCGCGTCACCCCTTCTGTGGTCAATGTCAGCGTGAAGCCCAAGAAGGGCGCGCCGGGTGAAAGTGGGCAGACGCCGGAGAGCGAGCAGCGCTTCCGCGAGTTCTTCGGCCCCGAGCTGTACGAGCGTTTCTTCAAGCGCCGAGCTCCTCGCGAGGAGACCCGGGCCGCGGGGTCGGGAGTGATCGTCGACGCGCGCGGCTATATCCTGACCAATGCCCACGTGGTGGAGAATGCCGCCGACATCGAGGTGCGGTTATCCGACGACCGGAAGTTCGCGGCCAAGCTGGTGGGACGTGATCCCAAGACCGATCTGGCCATCGTGAGGATCGAGCCGGGCACGAGCAAGCTTCCCGTGGCGGAGCTCGGCGACTCCGACAAGCTCCGCATCGGGCAATGGGCCATCGCCATCGGCAATCCTTTCGGGCTCGATCGCACGGTGACCGTGGGCATCATCTCGGCGACGGGGCGCACCAAGGTCGGCGTGGCGACCTACGAGGCGTTCATCCAGACCGACGCGTCGATCAATCCCGGGAACTCCGGCGGGCCTCTGCTCAATCTCGACGGGCGCGTCATCGGCATCAACACCGCCATCCTGTCGTCGGGGCAGGGCATCGGCTTCGCCATTCCCATCAACATGGTGCGCGAGGTGATGACCCAGCTCATCGACAAGGGCCGCGTGGTTCGCGGCTGGCTCGGCATCTCCATTCAGGATCTGACCGACGATCTCGCCGCGGGGTTCGGCGCCTCCGGCAAGGGCGGCGTGCTGGTGGCTGACGTGATGAAAGACAGCCCGGCCGAGGCCTCCGGCCTGAAGGCCGGTGACATCATCGTCGATGTCTCGGGTTCCCCCGTCAAAGACGTGATGGACCTGCAGAAGCGCGTGGCCGCCATTCCTCCCGGCCAATCGGTGGCCATGACGGTGTTGCGCGACCGCAAGCCAACCAAGCTCGCCGTCAAGGTGGGCGAGCAGCCCGGCGAGGAGACGATCGTGGCCGCGGCGCCCAAGGGTACCGGCCTCGGCGTCACCGTCGAGGCGCCCACCGAAGAGATGACGCAGGCCCTCGGCCTGCGCTCCGGGGCAGGCGTGGTGGTGACCGACGTGGCGTCGGGAAGCGTGGCCGAGGCGGCCGGCATCAAGGAGGGTGACCTCATCCTGGAGGTCAATCGGCGCCGCACCGCCACCGTCGACGACTTCAAGAAGGCGGTGGCCGCCCTCAAGCCGGGCGACGCCGTGCCCGTGCAGGTGGAGCGGAGTGGCGCCGGCCGTCAGTACGTGGTCCTCAAAGTTCCCAGCAAGCCCTAGTCCGTGGACGCTGCCCGCGATTCGTCCCGGCCGCGCCCCGTCGCGCTCGTCATCGACGACGAGCTCGGCGTGCGGGAGTCCTTCCGCCTCATCCTGGACGGCGAGTTCGAGGTGCTGGAGGCGGAGCAAGGCATCGATGGCCTCGAGGTGCTGCGGGGGCGCCGCGTGGACGTGGTCCTGCTCGACGTGCGCATGCCGGGGGCGCCCGGGCCGACCTTCCTCCCCCAGATCCTCGCCCTCGACGAGGGCATCTCCGTGATCATCGTCACCGCGGTCAAAGACGTGCGGACGGCCGTGGAGGCGATCAAGGGCGGCGCCTACGACTACGTGACCAAGCCCTTCGACGTGGACGAGATCCTCGCCCTCGTGAGGCAGGCGGCGGAGCGCCGGGTGCTCGAGCGGGAGGTGCATTGCCTCCGCGCCGAGCTCGATCGGGCCCACGGCTTCGATTCGCTCATCGGGCGTCACCCCTCCATGGTCAGGCTCTACGAGCTGATCGCGCAGGTGGCGCAGACGCCCGCCACCGTCCTCGTCGCGGCGGAGAGCGGCACGGGCAAGGAGCTGGTGGCCCGCGCCATCCATCGGCAGGGGCCGCGGCGCACCCAGCCCTTCGTGGCCGTCAACCTCGCCGCCATCCCGGACACCCTCCTCGAATCCGAGCTGTTCGGGCACGAGAAGGGCGCCTTCACGGGGGCCCACGCACGCAAGGTGGGCAAGTTCGAGCTGGCCCACGGTGGCACCCTGTTCCTGGACGAAGTGGGCACGCTGCGCATCGATCTCCAGGCCAAGCTGCTGCGCGCCCTCCAGGAGCGCGAGATCGAGCGGCTGGGCGGCTCGCATCCCATTCCCGTCGATCTGCGCGTGCTCGCGGCGACCAACGTGGATCTGCGCGCCGCCGTGCGTGCGCGCACCTTCCGCGAGGACCTGTACTACCGCCTCAACGTGGTCCCCATCACCATCCCGCCCCTGCGCGCGCGCAAGTCCGACATTCCCATCCTCGTCGAGCACTTTCTCCGCAAGTACTCCCAGGAGTTCAAGAAGGACGTCCGCGGCATCTCGCGCGGGGCCTTGCCCGCCCTCCAGGCCTATGACTGGCCGGGCAACGTGCGTGAGCTCGAGAACATCGTCGAGCGCAGCGTCGCCCTCGCCACGGGGCCGGTGGTCCGCCTCGACGATCTTCCCGTGGACCTCGCCATCCACGAGGTCAACCAGCGCGCGGGAGGCGACGGGGGCCCGGTGCCCCTCCCGCTCCAGGACGCGCGGGACCGCTTCGAGCAGGCCTATGTGCTGCGGGCCCTCGAGCGTGAGAACTGGAACCGGACCCGCGCCGCCCGCCTCCTCGGCATGCACCGCAATACCTTGCTCGCCCGTCTCGCGGCCTGGGGAGTCCGTCGCGAAGACGTGGCCGGAGCGCAACCGCCCGCCCTGGGCGGTACCGTGTCCTGAGCGCCGGGCTGCGGCGTCCCGCCGCGCTCCTCGCGCTCCTCCTCGCCATCACCGCGGTGGTGGGACTCGCTGCCGTCCGGAGTCAACGGCCCAAGTCCACGCCGCCCCTCCTCATGGCCTTCACGCCGTCGCGGGATCCCGCCGCGCTGCAGGGGGCCGCCGACGCCTTCGTGAGCCTGCTCTCGCAGCTCTCCGGAGTGCCCGTGCGCGCCCAGGTCGCCTCCGACTATGCGGGAGTGATCGAGGCGCTGCGCAGCCGCCGCGTGGATCTGGCCTTCGTTCATCCCGTCGGCTACGTGCTCGCCCGACAGGAGGCGGGCTGCGACATCCTCGTGCGTGACGTCTGGCAGGACCGGACGGCCTACAAGGCGATCTTCTACGTGCGCAAGGACAAGGGGATCGCGCGCCTCGAAGATCTCCGCGGACGGACCATCGCCTTCGTGGATCCGGCCTCGAGCTCAGGCTACATCTACCCCATGGTGCTGCTCATGAAGCAAGGGCTCGTGCAGAACCGCGACCCCAAGACCTTCTTCAAGGAGGCGCTCTTCGCGGGCACCCACGAGGCGGCCCTGCGCGCGCTCCTCCAGGGCCGGGTGGATGCCGCCACGACCTTCGATCGCGCGCCCCAGATCCATCTCAAGGATCCCGCTCTCGAGGCGCAGCTCGTGGCCATCGCGGAGACGCCGGACATACCGGAAGCGGGCATCTGCGCTCGCCCTGGACTGCCCGCCCCGCAGATCCTTGCCCTCAAGCAGGCACTCCTCTCCATGAAGCGGCCGGACCATGCCGCCGTCCTCAAGGACATCTACGACATCGATGGTTTCGTGGCGGGGAAGGACTCGGACTACGACCCGGTCAGAGACGCGCTGTCGTTGATGGACTACCGGCCGAAACGGTGAGGGAAGCGGCCTACTTGCGGTTGACGCACTTGATGAGGCGCCAGCCGTTGAAGAGATTGACCTTGGTGGAGATCTCCGCGCTCAGGCCGACCTGCTCGAGGAGGGGCTCGAGGGGCAGGTTCGACTTCCAGCCCAGGCGGGTGCACACCGGCGACACGAGGTCTTCCAGCCGCCCCACCACGCGGCGATGGCTGCGGAAGTGGTTGAGCACGACGATATTGCCGCCCGGCTTGACCACCCGTCGCATCTCGCGCAGCACGCCGACGGGATCCGGCACCGCGCTGATGGTGTAGGTCGCCACTGCCGCATCGAACTCGCTGTCGCCGAAGTCCATCACGGTGGCGTCCATGGCCTTGAGGGTGACGCTACTGAGGGCCAGCTCCACCACCTTGTCCTGGGCCTTCTCGAGCATCTCCTCGGACAGGTCGATGCCGGTGATACGGCAGTGGCCGGGGTACAGGGGCAGGTTCAAGCCGGTGCCGATGCCGACCTCGAGGACATGGTCGCCCCGCTGGAGAGCGAGGAGCCGGATCGCCTGCTCGCGGCCGGGGTGGAAGATCCAGTCGAAGACGAAGTCGTACGCCGGAGCGTAGATCTTGTACGCTCGCTTGACTTGCCGCTTCTCCAGAGCCGCGTCCACCGAAATCCTCCTGGGGGGTTTCAGACACGCCTCCTATGGGCAACTCTCGCACTTCTATCATGGGGCGCAGGAATTGCCAAGTGCTTTATGACTATTTGATCATAAAGGAGAAAGTTACGAGGGAGGGGGTGAAAGCGGGGGCGCTGCCGTGCGCTCTACCGTCGCGAGCCTGGCCTCGAGCTGGCGAATCCTGGAGCGTAGCTTCCAGTGGCGGATGAGGCTCACGCCCGAGGCGAAAATCACCCCGCCGAGGACGGAGAGCAGAATGACGAGGCCGAGCGGCATGCCCTCCGCCCGCCACGTCACGAACCGGATCACCACGGGGTCCATGTTCTGCAGGGCGAAGACCGCGCAGGCCGCCCCCACGAGGACGAGCAGGATATAGGCGAG
>DASYQB010000097.1:0-9295 GCA_036005985.1 Candidatus Methylomirabilota bacterium
GGGGAATTCCGGGCCTTCGTGGAGAGCTTCAGCGGAGCGGACAAGTGAGCGTGCTCGCCTATGCGCGCCGGCAGGGGCGCGAGTCCGTGGCGTGGTACGGCGGCCTCGGCCTCCTCGCCCTCCGGGTGGCCCGGAATCTCCGGCTCCCCTCCTCCTATTTCATCATCGTGGCCCGCGAGATCGATCTCATCGGCGTACGCTCGCTCGTGGTCGCCCTCACCGCCTCCCTGTTCACGGGCATGGTGCTCGCGCTCCAGACCGCGGTGAACATGGCGCGCTTCGGCGCGGAAAACTACGTGGGGCCGGTGGTGGCGCTGTCCATCCTCCGCGAGCTCGGCCCCGTCCTCACGGCCATCCTGGTGGGGGGCAAGGTCGCCTCGGGCATCACGGCCGAACTCGGCTCGATGAAGGTGACGGAGCAGATCGACGCCCTCCGGGCCATCGGCGTCAACTATGTCAAGAAGCTCATCGTCCCCCGCATTCTCGCCGCTCTCATCGTCTTTCCCCTCGTCACCGTGGTCGCCGACGCCGTCGGCCTCGTGGGCGGCATGCTCATCGCCGTCTTCGACCGCCACGTCGATCCGTATCTTTACTGGAACACCATTTCCTACTGGGTCGTCATCAAGGACTTCCTCAGCGGCCTCGGCAAGAGCGTGGTCTTCGGGGGGCTCATCACCCTCATCGGCTGCTACAACGGCCTGGAGACGGAAGGGGGGACGGAAGGCCTCGGCCGCTCCACCACCGACACCGTAGTGCAGGTGGCCATGGCGGTGATCGTGTCCGACTTCTTCCTCACCAAGCTCTTCCTCCTCCTCTTCTGGTGATATGGAATCCGCGAGCGGGCCTCTCGTCCAGCTGCGCGACGTGCGGAAGTCCTTCGACCAGAAGGAGGTCCTGCGCGGCGTGAGCCTCGACCTCCGGGAAGGCACCACCCTCGCCGTCATGGGCGGCAGCGGAGCGGGCAAGACCGTGCTCCTGAGAATCGCCGCGGGGCTGGTCCGTCCCGATGCCGGGCAGGTCTCGCTCTTCGGCACGCGGATCGAGCGCATGCGGGAGGAGGCCCTGCTCGCCGTGCGCAAGCGGACGGGCTTCGTCTTCCAGGGGGCGGCGCTCTTCGACTCGCTCTCCGTGTTCGAAAACGTCGCCTATCCCCTCCGCGAGCACACGCGCATGTCCCTGGGCGAGATCACCGACCGCGTGCACCGCTTTCTCACCCTGGTGGGCATGCCCGACACGGACGAGTTGCTGCCCGCCGAGCTGTCGGGGGGCATGCGCCGACGCGTGGGTATCGCGCGCGCCCTCATCATGGAGCCGGAGGTCGTCTTCTTCGACGAGCCGACGGCGGGCCTCGATCCCACCAACGCGCGGCTGGTCGCCGAGCTGATCGCGACCCTGCGCACGGGCGTCTGCCGCACCGCCATCGTGGTGACCCACGACATCGAGTTCGCCAACATGGTCGCCGACCAGATGGCCATCCTCCACCATGGCCGCTTCGCCGATGTGGGCACTCCCGCGGAGATCCGCGCCTCGGCCAGCCCCGACGTCCGGCGCTTCCTCGCCGGCGAGCTCAGGGAAGACTGAGTTGGCGGACGAGCGGCGCTACGCGCTTCAGCTGCGCATCGGCACGTTCATCCTCGTGTCGCTCGGGGTGTTCTTCGCCATCGTCTACCTGCTCGGGGCCCGCGCTAGGTACTTCGAGAGCAAGTACGAGATCGCGGCGGAATTCAGCGAGGTGGCCGGGCTGATCGAGGGTGCCACCGTGCGGCTGGCCGGCGTGCAGATCGGCCGGGTAACGAGCGTGGTGCTGGCGACCAACCCCGGGGGCAAGGTGCGGGTGACCATGACGGTGGCCCGGCGATTCCACGAGCGCATCCGCGAGAACTCCGAGGCGCGCATCGCCACCCAGGGCCTCCTCGGCGACAAGATCGTGGACATCACTCCGGGGACCCCCGAGGCCCCGCCCGTCCGCCCCGGGGCCACCATCAACGCGCAGGATCCGCAGGAGATGTCCCGCATGTTTGCCGAGGGGGCCCGCACGCTCCAGGCAGTGAGCGAGCTCGCCACTACCTTGCGCGCGGCCGCGGATCGGCTCGACAAGGGAGGGACATTCGACGACATCGGCGCGGCCGTCAAGTCGGCGCGGCGCATCACCGACGAGGTGGAGAAGGGCAAGGGCTGGCTCCACGTCCTCGTCTACGAGGAGCCGGAAGCGCTCCGGCGCCTCAACGGGGTTCTTGCCTCGACCCAGCAGCTGATCAGCCGGGCGGAGAGCGGCGACAATGCCGTGTCCGTGCTCCTCTCGAAGGAGAGCGCCAAATCCGCGCGCGCCCTCCTCGCCGCCCTCGACGCGCTCGGGCGGGCCGCCGAGAAGCCGGGGCCGGGTGACGGTCTCCTCCCCGCGCTGCTCTTCGATCCCGAGTACCGGCCGGTCGCGCGGGATCTCCAGCTCGTCGCCCGAAACTTCCGGGAGATCTCCGAGAAGCTGGCGCGGGGCGAAGGGCTCCTCGGGGGAATGCTGCAGGACACCGGCCAGGACGGCCTGGGCCAGGCCGGGGCGGATTTCCGCGCGGCCATGGCCAATCTGCGCGTGGTGAGCGACAAGGTCGCGGCGGGGGAAGGCACGCTGGGCGCGCTCGTCGAGGATCCCACCGTCTACGAGAATCTCGTCACCTTCCTCGAAGGCGCCCAGCGCAGCCTGCTCCTGCGCTCGCTCGTGCGCTCGACCATTCACTCCGGCCAGACCGCCAGGGAGAAGTAGGCGTGGCGAGGGAGCGCTCGACCTATCGCTGCCAGGCCTGCGGCTTCGCCGCGCCGAAGGCCGGCACCTGCCCGGACTGCGCGCGCCTCGGCAACTTCGTGGCGCTGGTCGAAGAGCGGGCGGCTCCTTCGCGCGCCGAGCGGCCCCGGCTCGCCGTCGGCGCGCGGCCCATGCTCATCGGCGACATCGCGGTCACGGCGGGGGAGCGCGTCACCACGGGCATCGGCGAGCTGGATCGCGTCCTCGGCGGTGGCGTGGTTCCCGGCTCTCTCGTGCTCATCGGAGGCGATCCGGGCATCGGCAAGTCCACCCTCCTCCTGCAGGCCAGCCGCTCCCTCGCCGATCTCGCGGGCCCCGTGCTCTACGTCTCGGGCGAGGAGTCGGCCGCCCAGGTCAAGCTGCGCGCGGATCGGCTCGGCATCGCCCCCCGGGGGCTCTACTTCCTCGCCGAGACGGATCTCCAGGTGATCGAGGCTCACGCGGCCGAGCTCAGGCCGCGCGCGCTCGTGGTGGACTCGATCCAGACGGTATTCCTGCCCGGGCTCGAGTCGGCGCCGGGTAGCGTGAGCCAGGTGCGGGAGTGCGCGGCTCGCCTCATGCTCTTCTCCAAGGGGCGCGGCATCGCCACCTTCCTCGTGGGCCACGTGACCAAGGACGGCGCCATCGCGGGCCCTCGTGTCCTCGAGCATCTCGTGGACACCGTGCTGTACTTCGAAGGGGAGCAGCATCATTCCCATCGTCTCCTCCGGGCCGTCAAGAACCGCTTCGGCTCCACCAACGAGATCGGCGTGTTCGAGATGGGGGAGCAGGGATTGGCGGAGGTGCCCAACCCATCCGGGTTCTTTCTCGCCGAGCGCCCTCGAGGCGCCGCGGGCTCCATCATCGTGTCGAGCCTCGAGGGCACGCGCCCGCTCCTCCTGGAGCTCCAGGCCCTCGTTACCCCAGCCAGCTTCGGCACGCCGCGCCGCACCGTGCTCGGCGCCGACTACAATCGCGTCTGCCTGCTCCTCGCCGTGCTCGAGAAACGCGTGGGCTTTCCCCTCCAGAGCCAGGACGTCTTCGTCAATGTCGCGGGAGGCGGGCGCGTCACCGAGCCCGCGGCCGACCTCGGGGTGGTGGTGGCAGCGGCCTCGAGCTATCTCGACCGTCCGGTGCGCGGCGATACAGTGGTGATGGGCGAGGTCGGCCTGGCCGGTGAAGTGCGCGCGGTGGCGGGGCTGGCCGTCCGTCTCAAGGAAGCGGCGGCCCTGGGCTTCGCGGCAGCCGTGGTGCCGCAGAACAATCTCGCGGCGGGAGTCGCCCAGCCGCTCGAGGTACACGGAGTGGGCACGGTGGACGAAGCGGTCAAGGCCCTGTTGGGACACTGAGAGGCGACCATGGGCATTATCATCGTGCGGATTTTCATGCTGGCCGCGGCGGCCGCGGCCGGATTGGCGTTCGGCCCGCCCCTGGGTCTTCACGCACCAACCTGGTGGCTGGCCGGTGCGGGCTTTCTGTTCGGCGTGCTCGCCGTGCTCCTCGAATGGCAGGCGCGTCGGATCCCCGTCGACCGGATCTTCTGGGGGACGCTTGGCGGCATCGTGGGACTGGGGCTGGGGCTCGGCCTGGGCACGGCCATGGGTGTGGTCTCGCCGGATGCCGGTCCCCTTGGACGGAGTCTGTTCGGCCTGCTCTTCGCCTATCTCGGCGCCGCGGTGGCCCTCGCCAAGCGGGATGAGCTCGAGGACATGTCGGCCAAGCTCTTCCCGAAGACGGTGGGGCGGCGCGAGGCGTACAAGATTCTCGACACGTCGGTGATCATCGACGGGCGCATCGTGGATCTCTGCGAGGTGGGCTTTCTCGAGGGCACGCTGGTCATCCCGCAATTCGTCCTGCGCGAGCTCCAGCAGATCGCGGACGCTCCCGATCCGCTCAAGCGCAACCGGGGCAAGCGAGGCTTCGACGTGCTGCAGCGCCTCCAGCGCATCCCGGGCACCACGGTGCGGATCGAGGATCAGGATTTCCCGCATGTGCGCGAGGTCGACCGCAAGCTCATCGAGCTGGGGAAAGTGCTGGGGGGCAAGGTCGTCACCAACGACTACAACCTCAACCGGGTCGCCGAGCTCTCCGGCGTGTCGGTGCTCAACGTCAACGAGCTGGCCAACGCCCTCAAGCCGGTGGTTCTCCCCGGCGAGGTCGTGCACATCCACATCGTCAAGGAGGGCAAGGAGAGCGGCCAGGGCGTCGCCTACCTGGACGACGGCACCATGGTGGTGGTGGATCACGGCAAGCGATACATCGGCCAGCAGGTCAGCGCCAGCGTCACCTCGGTGCTCCAGACCACCGCCGGCCGCATGATCTTCACCCGCCTCAAGGACGACGAGGGAATGCCGCGATGACGTGGGCTCTGCCCGAGGAGACCAGTCCTCGATGACGAAGGCGGTGGCGGTGGTGCCGGCGGGCGGCGCGGGCTCGCGCATGGGAGTGCGCCAGCCCAAGCAATACCTGACGGTGGGCGGCGCGCCCATTCTCGTGCTCACCCTGCGCGCGCTCGCCCGCTGTCCGTCGCTGCACGGGCTCATCGTCGCCGCGCCCGCCGACCGGGTCACGGCCACCCGCGAGCTGCTCCGGCGCTTCCGCGTGCCGCGGGTGCTCGAGGTGGTTCCCGGAGGGGCGGAGCGCCAGGATTCCGTCCTCGAGGGATTGCAGGCGGCGCCGCCCGACACGGGATGGATCGTGGTGCACGACGCGGTCAGGCCCTTCATCACCCCGGAACTGATCGAGCGCGTGCTCGCCGCCGCGCGGTTGCCCGGCGCCGCCACCTGTGGCTGGCCGATACGGGAGACGGTCAAGCGCGTGAAGGACTCCGTGGTCGAGGCGACGCTGCCGCGGGAGGGGTTGTGGCTGACCCAGACCCCGCAGGCTTTCCGCCGCGAGCTCCTGCGGGAAGCGCACGACAAGGCGCTCCGCGACGGCTACGAGGGCACCGACGACGCCATGCTGGTGGAGCGACTGGGCGGCCGCGTGGCCATGGTCGAAGGGCTGCCCGAAAACCTGAAGATCACCACGCCCGAGGACCTCAAGACGGCCCGGGCGTGGGCGGGCGGCCCACGGAAGCGATGACGGCCACCCGGAGCGGCCTCGGCTTCGACCTCCATCCCCTGGTGGAAGGGCGGCCGCTGATCCTGGGCGGTATCACCATCCCGGGCGAGAAAGGTCTGGGCGGACATTCGGATGCCGATGTGCTGACCCACGCGGTGTGCGAGGCTCTCCTGGGCGCGCTCGCCCTCGGAGACCTTGGCCGCATGTTTCCCGACAGCGACCCGCGCTGGAAGGGTGTGTCGAGCCTGGTGCTGCTCGAAGGTGTCATGGCGGCCATCGCCAAGAAGGGAGCACGACTCGTGAACGTGGACGTGACGGTGATCTGCCAGGCGCCCCGGCTTGCCTCGCATCTGCCCGCGATGGCCCAGCGGCTCGCCGTGATCATGCGGGTGACTGGCGAACAGGTGAGCGTCAAGGCGAAAAGCCCCGAGCACCTGGGTCTCCTCGGTCGCGGCGAGGGTATCGCCGCCATGGCGGTGGCCAGCGTGGAGGTGCCGTGATGGCCCTGCGCATCTTCAACACCCTCACCCGGCGCAAGGAAGACTTCGTTGCCCTCGTGCCGGGCGAGGCCCGCATCTATGTGTGCGGGGTCACCGTGTACGATCTCTGCCACATCGGCCACGCGCGGAGCGCCATCGTCTTCGACATCATCCGGCGCTATCTCCGATTCAGGGGCTACACGGTCACCTTCGTGAAGAACTACACCGACGTGGACGACAAGATCATCGAGCGGGCCAACGAGGAGGGCGTGGCCGCCACGGTGGTGTCCGAACGCTACATCGTGGAATACCAGAAGGACATGGCGTCGATCGGGGTAGCGCCGGCCGACGTGGAGCCCAGGGCGACCGAGCATGTTCCGCAGATGGTCGCCCTGATCGAGCGGCTCATCGCCCGCGGGGTCGCTTACGCATTGGAGGGCGACGTCTACTTCGAGGTCCGTCGCTTTCCTTCATACGGAAAGCTTTCGGGAAAGAACCTGGACGAGCTCGAATCGGGCGCCCGGGTCGACGTGAACGAGCGCAAGCGGGATCCCCTCGACTTCGCGCTGTGGAAGGCGTCGAAGCCAGGGGAGCCGTCCTGGCCGTCACCGTGGGGACCGGGTCGCCCCGGCTGGCACATCGAGTGCTCGGCCATGGCCATGCAGTACCTGGGCGAGACGTTCGACCTGCACGGGGGCGGCGAGGACCTGATCTTTCCGCACCACGAGAACGAGATCGCCCAGTCCGAGGGGGCGACCGGGAAGCCCTTCGTGCGCTGCTGGGCCCACAACGGCTTCGTCAACCTGGACACGGAAAAGATGTCGAAGTCTCTCGGCAACACGCTCCTGATCCGGGACATGGTGCGCCGGCACGACCCGGAAGCGCTCCGGCTCTATTTCCTGGGCACCCACTATCGCCATTCCCTGGAGTACGCCGACGAGCGAATCGCCGAATCCGGAAAGGCGCTCGGCCGGTTGCGCGCCCTCGTGGAAGAAGCGGAGCGGGTGGCTCGCGGAGGACCGCAGCCCCCTGGCCCCGGTGACGCGGCGCTGCTGGACCAGGTCGACGCGCAGGTGGAGCGCTTCACCGCGGTCATGGACGACGATTTCAACACGCCGCAGGCCCTGGCCGTGCTCTTCGACCTGCTCCGCCTGCTCTATGGGTCGCGTGAGCAGGGGGCGGGAGCGGGCGCCTTCGTGGCCGGCGCGGGAAAGCTCGTGGAGCTGGCCCGGGTCCTCGGCCTCTTCGAGCAAGGTGCCCGCGCCAGGCCCCCCATCGATCCTCAGCTCAAGGCCCGGGTCGAATCGCTCGTGTACCTGCGCGAGCAGGCGCGCAAGCAGCGCGACTTCGCCGAGGCCGATCGGCTCCGACAAGAGCTGGTGGCCCTCAATGTCACGCTCAAGGACTCGCGCGACGGCACCACGTGGACGATAGTCCAATGAGCTCGCCCGAGGCCGCGGACACCCCGCTCTTCGGCCGCAATCCGGTGCTGGAATTGCTCCGCGCCCAGAGCCGGCGCGTCGAGGAGATCGCCGTCCTCTCCGAGGGCAGGGGTCCCGCGCTGCAGGAGCTCCTCGGCCTCGCCAAGCGGTCGGGCGTGAAGATCTCCTACCGCACCCGGGATCAGCTCACGGCCATCGCGGGAACGCCGCACCACCAGGGTGTCGTGGCACGAGTCGCCGGAGCGGAATATGCTTCGATAGACGATGTGCTCGCCGTTCCCGGTCAGCGTGGCGAGCCCGCATTCTTCCTCGCCCTGGACCAGATTCAGGATCCCCGCAACCTTGGCGCCATCCTTCGCTCCGCCGAGGCGACGGGCGCGCACGGGGCCATCGTTCCCAAGCATCACGCGGTCGGGCTGACCGCGGCCGCGGCAAAGTCCGCCATGGGGGCGGTGGAGCACCTGCCTGTGGCGCGCGAGACAAATATCGTGCAAGTACTTGAAATATTGAAGAAACAGAGAATCTGGATTGTCGGAAGCACGGTACAGGGGGGACGGGCTCCCTGGGAGGTCGACCTGAGTGGTCCAATCTGCCTGGTGCTCGGAGGAGAAGGTCCCGGGGTGAGGCCGCTGGTAGCCAAGAGCTGCGATTTCCTCGTGAGCATACCGATGCGAGGCAAGATCGGATCGCTCAACGTAGGAGCAGCGGCGGCCATCCTTTGCTACGAGGTAGAGCGCCAGCGAATGGCTAAACCAGTTAAATCGGCTTGACTTATAGTCGTCTCGAACCTAAAGTGAAGTTTTGTGACTGCTGGCGTAGCTCAGGGGTAGAGCAACTGCCTTGTAAGCAGTGGGTCGGGGGTTCAAATCCTCCCGCCAGCGCCAGCCATTTCAAGGGGTTACAGTCTGAGGATAAGCGGGGAGATACCCAAGTTGGCCAAAGGGGGCAGACTGTAAATCTGCTGGCGAACGCCTTCGGGGGTTCAAATCCTCCTCTCCCCACCATCTTCGCGGGCGAAGAGCGGCGCGTCGAGAGGGAGCGCGGGAATAGCTCAGCGGTAGAGCGCCAGCCTTCCAAGCTGGGGGTCGCGGGTTCGAATCCCGTTTCCCGCTCCACTCGCTATCCAGCATCTTGGGCTCCAGCACCGGCGGGGTTACATCGATAGGCAGCAATGCGGAACGTGATCCAGGCCCATGTAGCTCAGTTGGCAGAGCACGCCCTTGGTAAGGGCGAGGTCTCCGGTTCAAGCCCGGACATGGGCTCCATCATTTGGACTTTGGACGAACGGCAGGCGGACTAGGGAGGGGAACCCGGAGATGGCCAAGGCGAAATTCGATCGGTCGAAGCCGCACGTGAACATCGGGACGATTGGGCACATCGACCACGGGAAGACGACGCTGACGTCGGCGATCACGAAGGTATTGCACACGAAGTACAGCGGGGTGGCGGTGCGGGACTTCGGGACGATCGACAATGCCCCGGAGGAGCGGGAGCGGGGGATCACGATTGCGGTGTCGCACGTGGAGTACGAGACG
>DASYQB010000098.1:0-5684 GCA_036005985.1 Candidatus Methylomirabilota bacterium
GGCGGGCTGCAGATAGAGCGCGACGGCCCGCTGGCCGATCTTTCGCCCGGCGGCCATTCCGTCCTCGCACGAGCTGCGGAAGTGGATGCCTGCATAGACTCGGGAATCCGCGCTCTCCTTCGCCGCCTGGGAGAAGCTCGAGAACGATCGAGTGATCCCCTCAAACGGCTTCCCGCTCGTGGCCGTGAAGGTGGCCTGGTCGCCGCCCAAGAGACCGGCGAGGACCACCGCGGCGGCCGCACTGAACATGCTCTGCGTCGACGGATAGTCCGAGACCGACGGCGTGTTCTACAGGCTGTCCCTGTTCGGGTCGCCCGCGGTGGCGTCGTTTCCGTCGTTGTCGCCCTCGCGGATCGCCGTGACGGGGCGCCAGGAATCGTAGACGTTGCGGATCTTCCAGCCTGCGATATAGCTGTCCGCCATGGCGAGATTCATGAGGGCGAGGAGGCGCGCCGAATCGTGCGCATCGAGCTTGCGGCCGGCCGCCACCACGCGGGCGATGGTGTTCCAGTTCCCCGGACCTTCGAACCAGAACCGCGCGATCTCCGTCTGGTCCGGGGTGCGGACGGTGCTCACCTTTCCGCCCACCGCCTTGACCTCGTTGAAATCACGGGCATAGGTAGGGCTGGCCAGGGCGGGCGGTCCGGGGAGCCAGTATTGCGAGGCGGAGAGCAGGGTGAACGGTGTCACATTCGCCCAGCCTGGAATGGCGGCGGGCGCGAAGCCATGGGCGGCGTCTGGATTGGCGATGGCCGGATTCGCGGGCACGGGGTTCGGATGTGGCCTCCACTTTCCCGCGCCCATCCCGGGCGTATTAAGGAGCGTCCCGGGTCGCCCCGTCATCCTTCCGGAGGGCGAGCATCGCCGCGCCGGCCGCCCGCCCGACCGCCACGCCCTTGTTGCGGGCGGGACCGTCGGTGGTGCGGGCGAGCGATGCCGTGTAGGCCTGCTCCACCAGGGCAAGCGCCGTCCCCTTCTGCGCCGGCGTGCCGAAGCTGTTGACCACTCCGACCAGTACGGTGTGGGCGGCCGCGTCCACCGCGGCGTCGGGCGAGGCTGCGGGATCCCCGGGGCCCTCGAAGTAGTAGGCGTCGTAGCGGCGATTGATCGCGTTCAGCGCGTCGTGCACCGCGGCCTGCACCATGGCCAGCATCCGAGTGGCCACCACATTGTTCTGTCCGTTGGCCTCGATCGCCTTCATCGTGGTGTCGTTCCACTGGAGGACCTCGTTGGCGGCAGGCTGCGCGAAGGCCACGCCTGACAGCCAGGCAAGCACCACTGCCGCGGCGACGGCAACTACGTAAGTTCGAGCACTAGTCTTCATGGGCGATCCTCCTCGGTGAAGGGGAGAGCGGCGCTGCCTGCGTTTATGGGGAACCGTTTCGATCCCTCACGGGTCGCCGTCAGAGGACGAAAATATCGAGAGGCTAAGCCTCTGCATCAAGCGCGTCAAGCCTTCTCTGTCCCTACTGGGTGTACGCGGAGCGAAGGCGCTCGCGAAATCCGCGTCGATCGTGCGCGTGGGAAATGCGCTTGACAGGTCCCGATTCGATTTAGTATCTATTAAGTCCACTTTCGTGCAGCGATAAGACGAGATTCGTACCCTCGGAGACCGAGCCCGATGGAGGGTAGCGGGTGAAGACGCAGCTCACGCTCACCGTCAACGGCGAAGCCCGGGACGTCGTCGCCGCCGTCCACAAGACCCTCCTCGAAGTGCTGCGCGAAGACCTCGGTTTGACCGGCACCAAGCACGGTTGCGAGCTGGGCGAGTGTGGCACCTGTACCGTACTGGTGGACGGCGAGCCCGTGCTGTCGTGTCTGGCTCTACCCGTGGAGCTGGTGGGGCGAGAGATCAAGACAGTAGAGGGCATGGCGGACGGACGACGGCTGCATCCGCTTCAGCAGGCCTTCGCCGAGCTCGGGGCTGCCCAGTGCGGCTATTGCACCCCGGGCATTCTCCTGACCGCGGAGGCCCTCCTCGAGGACAATCCGACTCCAAGCCGCGACGAGGTGCGTGTCGCCCTCGCCGGCAATCTCTGCCGCTGCACCGGCTACACGAAGATCCTCGACGCGGTGGAGCTGGCCGCGCTCCGGATGAAGGGGGCAAGAGCATGAGCGCCGGCAAGTTCTCGGTGATTGGCCAGTCCCTGCCCAAGATCGACGCGTGGGCCAAGGTCACGGGCGAGACGCGGTTCGCCGACGACCTCGTCCTTCCCCGCATGGCCTATGCCAAGCTGCTGCGAAGCCCGCACGCGCATGCCCTCATCAAGCGCATCGACACCGCCCAGGCCAGGGCGCTGCCCGGCGTCTATGCCGTCATCACCGGGCACGATCTGCCCCGCGTGAAGTTCGGGATTCTCCCCGTCTCCCAGGACGAGGAAGCGCTGTGCGTCGACAAGGTCAGGATGGTCGGAGACGCAGTGGCCGCGGTGGCCGCGGTCGACGAGGAGACGGCGGAGCGCGCGGCCCGGCTCATTGACGTCGAATACGAGCCGCTCAAGCCCCTCATGTCCATCCAGGAGTCGCTGGCCAATCCGGAGGTACGTATCCACGAGTACGGGGACGGTCCCAACATCCACAAGGCGGTGGCGCTCCAGTTCGGCGACGTGGAGGCGGCGTTCAGCGGCGCTCACCTCGTCCGGGAGGACGTGTTCTTCTTCGAGGGCAACACCCACCTGCCCATGGAGCAGCACGCGGCGGTGGCGCACTGGGGACCCGACGGCAAGCTCACCCTGTGGTCTTCCACGCAGACTCCTCACTACGTCCATCGCCTCCTCGGGAAGATCCTCGACGTGCCGCAGGCGCATGTCCGGGTGGTGGCGGCCCCCGTGGGCGGCGGCTTCGGGGGCAAGCTCGATCCGTTTGCCCACGAGATCGCGGCCTGCAAGCTCTCCCAGCTGACGGGTCGGCCGGTGAAGATCGCCCTCACCCGGGAGGAAGTGTTCTACGTGCACCGCGGGCGCCATCCCGTGCTGATGTGGATCAAGACGGGCTTCACCCGGGACGGCGCCATCACGGGCATGCACTTCCGCTCCTGGTTGGACGGCGGCGCCTACGGCTCCTACGGCGTGGCTTCGACCTTCTACACGGGCGCGCTCCAGACCGTGACCTACAAGATCCCCGTGTACAAGTTCGAGGGCGCGCGTGTCTTCACCAACAAGCCGCCGTGCGGGCCCAAGCGCGGCCACGGGACGCCGCAGCCGCGCTTCGCCATGGAGTGCCAGATCGACAAGGCGGCGGAGCAGCTCGGCCTCGACCCCGCCGACATGCGCCGTCGCAATCTCGCCGAGCCCTTCACGAAGACGGCCAACCATCTCACGGTGAGCACCATCGGGCTCGGGGAATGCATCGACCGAGTGGTCGAAGCGTCAGGGTGGCGCGAGAAGCGCGGCAAGCTGCCCCCGGGCAGGGGCATGGGCATCGCCTGCTCCTCGTATCTCACGGGGGCGGGCACGGCCATCTACTGGAACGACATGCCGCATTCGGGTGTAGTCGTCCGGGCCGATAGGAGCGGCCTCGTGGCCATTCTCTGCGGCGCCACGGATATCGGCCAGGGCTCCGACTCCGTGCTCGCCTACCTCGTGGCGGAGGTGCTGGGCATTCAGCCCATGGACGTGCGCGTGCATCCCGCGGACACCGACCTCACTCCCGTGGATCTGGGCTCGTACTCCTCGCGCGTCACCCTCATGGCGGGCAACGCGGCCATCCAGGCCACGACGCGGCTCCGCGATCGGATCTTCGAGGCAGCGGCGAGAAAGCTCGAGGTGACGCCGGAGCGGCTGGCCGCGCGCGACCGTCGCGTATTCGTGGCCGACGAGCCGGAGAAGGGCATGACCTTTGCCGAGGCGGTGACTCTCGGCGAGAGCATGCACGGCGTGCTCGCCTTCCCCGGCTCCTATGCTCCGCCCAAGCGCGCGGGGAAATACAAGGGAGGTGGGGTGGGGCCATCGCCCTGCTACTCGTACTCGGCGTGCGTGGTCGAGGTGACCGTGGACGCGGAGACGGGCGAGGTCAAGCCCACGGAGATCTGGATCGCCCACGATATCGGCCGCTCCCTCAATCCGCTCCTCGTGGAAGGACAGGTCGAAGGCTCCATCTACATGGGACTGGGCGAGGTCTTGATGGAAGAGCAGGTGTTCCGCAAGGGCGTGCACAAGGCGCCTTCCATGCTCGAGTACAAGAGCCCGACCACGCTGGAGACGCCGGAGATCCACACCATTCTCGTGGAGACTGATGATCCCGAAGGCCCCTTCGGCGCCAAGGAGGCGGGGCAGGGGCCGCTCTTGCCCGTGATTCCCGCGGTGACCAATGCCGTGCACGACGCGGTCGGCGTGCGCATCGACGAGACGCCGATCTCGCCCGAGAAAATCCTCAAGGCCCTCGAGCTCGGGCGCCAAGGCAAGTCCCCACGCGTGGGGCCGGACAAGCTTCCGCTCTTCACGTTCCCCGAGCCGAGGGCGGTGGAGTCGGCGTTCGGGCAGCCCGCCGAGAACATCACGGAAAGGCCCTTCGGCAAATGATGCGGCTGCCCGAGTTTTCCTACCTGGCTCCCGTATCCGTGGGGGACGCGGTGAAGCTCATGGCCGATCACGGGCCCGCGGCGATGTTCGTGGCGGGAGGCACGGATCTCTACCCGAACATGAAGCGCCGCCAGTTCGAACCGTCGGTGCTGATCGGCCTGCGCGGCATCCGCGACATGTCCGGCGTGCGGGGCTCGTCGAAGACGGGCCTGACCATCGGGGCGGGAACGTCGCTCACCGCCGTGTCGTCTCACCCGGACGTGACCGGCCACTATGCCGGCCTCGCCACCGCGGCGGGGCTCGTGTCGAGCCCGCAGCTCCGCAACATGGGCACCCTCGGCGGCAATGTGTGCGTCGACACGCGCTGCAACTACTACAACCAGTCTTACGAGTGGCGCAAGGCCGTTAACTTCTGCATGAAGAAGGACGGCGACATCTGCCTCGTTGCTCCTGGCAGCTCGCGCTGCTGGGCCGTGTCGTCCTCCGACACCGCGCCCATGCTGTGGAGCCTCGGCGCCCAGGTGAAGCTGGCCGGCCCCGAGGGGGAGCGGCGCATTCCCATCAGCGCCCTCTACCAGGACGACGGTATCCAGTATCTGAGCAAGCAGCCCGGCGAGGTCGTGACCGACATCGTGCTGCCGCCCAGTGAGGGCTGGCGCTCCGCCTACCTGAAGCTCCGCCGACGGGGGTCCTTCGATTTCCCCGTGCTCGGCGTAGCCGTCGCCCTTCGGATGGATGGTGACATCGTGCTGGAAGGGGCGATCACCTTGGGTGCGGTGGCGTCCCAGCCCCGCCCGGCGCCCGAGGCCGCCGCGCTCCTCGTTGGCCAGCGGCTGACTCCCGAGCTCATCGACGCGGCCGCCGCCGCCGCCTTCAAGCCTGGGAAGCCACTCGACAACACCGACCTGACGCATCCCTATCGCAAGAAGATGATCCGGGTCTTCGTCGCGCGCGCCCTGCGTGAGATCGCGGGCCCGTGACATCCCTGGGTGCGCGGATCAAGGCGCTCCGAGGCGAGCGCGGCCTCCAGCAGCGACAGCTCGCGGAGAAGGCGGGGCTGACGCCGTCCATGGTCTCGCAAATCGAGTCGGGGCGGCTCACGCCGTCGTTGCCCACCCTGGGCAAGCTGGCCGGCGCTCTCGGCGTGCCCATCGGCCAGCTCTT
>DASYQB010000099.1:0-2452 GCA_036005985.1 Candidatus Methylomirabilota bacterium
ACGATCCAGTCGTCGTAGGCGCGGATGACGTTAAGAACGGCCGCGCCGCGCATAGATCCGGTAGCCGTCCCCGTCGACGGCGAGATGGTAGTCACGCCCGAGCACCCTGGTCACTGCGGGAAACTCGTCGAGGCGATCGTAGCCGGGCCGCCGCCACGTGTCCTCGAAGACTACGATAGCCGTGGGCCGGCCGCCCTCGAGATCGCGCGCGAACTCCGCGCGGAGGGCCTGGATGCGCGCGTCCGCCTCGTCATGGAAGAAGTGAAAGTCGTAGAGGAAGCGCGTGGGCTGGCGGAGATGGAGGCGCAGGAGCGCGTGCACGCCGCCGCCCGTCACGTCCATCACCTGCACCGGCCCTGCCCCGGCCAGAGGCTGGAGATCGCGGACGAGCGAGGCGACGCGGCGCTCCTTGTCGGCGATCCACGGCACATCAGACGCGTCCACGCCCTTGGCGGCGAGGAGTGACACCGCGAGCACGAGCACGGCGAGGGTGATCGCGCGGGACAGAGCGGGGACGGCGGCCCACCGAGAAGGCTCGGCCGTCTTCGCGGGCGCGGCGAGCGACATGGAGGCAAGCGCGCAGATGAAGACGGCGAACGGATAGAGATGATACTCCCATCCCTTTCCCTGCAGCGCGAAGTGCAGGGCACCATAGACGGCGCCGAGGACGGCCAGCCAGCGGCGGATGCCGTAGGGCGGCGCTTCCGCTCTCGCCAAGCCGAGCAGACCGAGGGCGACGAGACAGCTCCATATCTCCCAGCCGAAGACGTGCCAGCGAACGGCGCCCCCCACGGGGACGCGCCCCACGTGGCTGTAGAGCGGCAGCAGGTAGCCGGTGAGAATGGACGCGAAAGGCCCCGCGCCGCCGCGCCACGCCAGCCAGCCCATGGTGAGCAGGGGCACGGTCAGCCCTGCCGCGCCCCAGAGAGCGAGGGCGCGAATGATGGACGAGTGGCGCGAGCCGAGGGCCACCACGACCGCACAGAAGACCCAGAAGAGGGCAGCCTGGGGCTTGAGCATGACGCCGGCGCCCGCGGCGAGGCCACCCCACACCATGGGGCCCCGGGCGCCCCCCGTCTCCCAGACGCGGGCGGCGCCCCACGCCGCGAGCACGAGAAAGAGCGTGAGCAGAAAATCGCGCTGGCCCGCCCGCCACGCTCCTCCCGAGAGGTGGTAGAGCACGAAGAGCAACGCCGCGGCCAGACCGCTCCAGGCGTCACCGAGGCGCCGCGAGAAGCCGAAGAGCGCCGCCGCGGTGAGGACGAGCCACCCGAGGTCGAAGAGCCGCCACGCCCGGTCACCCTCCCCCAGCATCGAGATCACGCCCAGGTGCAGGAGATAGACGCCCGGCATGTTCATGTCGAAGACGTCGCGGTAAGGCACGGCGCCCTGCGCGATCAGCCAGGCCACGTAGTGCATGAGGGGCGCGTCGTGCACCAGCGCCCAGCCCCACGAGCGCCAGCCGAGGTAGAGGGCGAAGGCACCGCTAACGGCCAAAATAGGCTTCAATCACTCGCTCGTCGGTCTGGATGAGGCCGGGCGGTCCCTCGGCCAGCTTCTCGCCGTGGTCGAGAACGAAGACGGTCTCGCACAGCCCCATGACCATCTTCATGTCGTGCTCCACGAGCAGCACCGTCTTGCCGCGGTCGCGGAGCGTCCGTACCGCCTCCAGCAGATCATTCAGGAGGGTGCGGTTGACCCCGGCCGCCGTCTCGTCGAGGAGGATGAGCTCGGGGTCGGTCATGAGCACGCGAACGAACTCCACCAGCTTCTGCTGGCCGAAGGAGAGATTGCCCGCGAACTCGCCGGCCAGTCCCGTGAGCTTGACGAAGGCGAGCAGCTCTTCTGCCCGCGCGCGCGCCGCCGCGTAGTCGTTGGTGGTCACCACGAGGAGATTCTCGAGAGCAGTCAGCTCCGGGAAGACGCGGATGACCTGGAAGGTCCGTCCGATGCCCTGGTGAAACACCTGGTGGGGCTTGAGCCCGTCGAGGCGCCGCCCCTTGAATCGGATCTGCCCGCCGTCGATCTGCTCCACGCCGGTGATGCAGTTGAACAGCGTGGTCTTGCCCGAGCCGTTGGGGCCGATGAGCCCGTAGATGTGCCCCGGCTGGAGGGCGAGCGACACGCCGTTCACGGCCGTGACGCCGCCGAAGCGCTTGACCACGCCGTCCACCTCGAGGAGGGCATCCATCAGATCGTCCGCGGGAGGTTGTACTTCTGCTGCAGCACCCCGAGGATGCCCCGGGGCATGAGAAGGACCACGCTGATGATGATGGCGCCGAAGAGGAGCTGATGGAGATAGATGAAGCGAGCCCAGATCATCTCCTGCAGGGTGAAGAGGAGCACCGCGCCCAGCACCGGCCCCCAGATCGTTCCTTTTCCTCCGAAGAGCACCATGACGATCATGGTGATGGTCATGATGAGGGGAAAGACGGAGATGGGCTCGATGTAG
>DASYQB010000100.1:0-7221 GCA_036005985.1 Candidatus Methylomirabilota bacterium
GCCTAACTAAAAAGATAGTGTCAACCGTAAAAACTGCGGGTGGGTTGTCTCAGGGCTGGTGGAGGGTGATCCTGTCGGCGGAGCCGTGCGAGCGGCTCGCGTCCGGCCAGGCCTACCTGATGCTCTTTCGAGTAATTCCTATCTAACTAACTACTTTCCTTGATCTGCTGGGCGAGGTAATGCGCTTCTCCGGCCTGCCTGATCAGCTCGAGCTGGGCCTCGATCCAGTTGATGTGGCTTTCCTCTGAGACGAGACTATCCTCGAGCAGATCCCGGCTACCGTTGTCGCCAAGGCTCCGGCAGCGCTCGATACCGTTGTTCAGCGCGGTGACGGCCGTGCGCTCGAGATCGAGATCGAGGCGGAGCTGCTCGGGTACCGTCTGGCCGACGTTCACCTTGCCGAGCCTCTGGACGTTGGGCACGCCCTCCAGGTAGAGGATGCGGGCGATGAGCCGGTCGGCATGGCGCATCTCGCCGATGGACTCCTCCCGGAGCTTCTTCCAGAGCCGCTCGTAGCCCCAGTTCTCGCACATGCGTGCATGGATGAAGTACTGGTTGATGGCCGTGAGCTCCGCGGTCAGGACCTCGTTGAGGAGGGTAATGACGTCGTCGTGTCCTTTCATCGGCGATCTCCTCGTATGAGCAGGCTAGAGCACGTGGAGCAAGGGACGGGCGGTGAGGCTGCCGGGTTTCCACAGCCCGCTCGCCTCGAGGTCGGCGAGGGCGAGCTCGGCATCGGGGGAGCGCATGAGAGCCCACGTGGCCCCGCCGGGGAAAAAGCCGCCGAAGGCCATGCGGCCGGCCCCCCGCGCCTCGACGAGGGCAAAGGAGGCCATCTCCGAGTCGGGCGCCTCGCCCTCCACAATGGTGACCTTGCGCGAGCCGTCGAGCACCACGGGCGGCATCTCCCAGGGCTCGACGAACTGGGCGAAGTCCCGCGGCTCCCACGCCTTCCAGACGCCACCCGTCCAGTAGGGATCCTCCTCGACGAGCCGATGGATGGCCCCGGGCTGCGGCGCGCGGTAGACGAGGTCGGCGGTCTTGCCGTCGGGCGAGGGCCCACCGCCTAGCACGAATCCGCGCTGACGCAGCTCCACGATGCGCTCGATGTGCGCGGCCCGGTGGGCGGCCCGGCGCTCGAGGTAGTCATCGGCGGCGGTCATGGAGACGCGGCAGACGATCACGGTGTTACCCAGCCGCCCGCGAAGGGCACGACCTGGCCGATGAAGAAATCGGCATCCTCGGAGGCAAGGTAGACGGCGAGGCGGGCCGATTCCTCGCTGCGCGCGAGGCGGCCGGCGGGGATGTTCTTGACCATGCGCGAGAGCTTCTCCGGGTCGCCGGTGAGGGCGGGGGGAAAGTAGGTCGGGTTCTCGACGTAGTTCTGCGCGATGGCATTGACCTGGATGCCGTCGCGTGCCGCCTCGCGGCCCACCGCCTTGGTCAGGCCATTGACCCCCGCGCGCGCCGCGGAGTACGCGGCGTAGTTCGGGAGGCCGGGGAAGGCCGCCGCCGAGGACATGTTGATGATCTTGCCGCGCTTGGCCGGGCGCATCACTCGGAGAGCCGCGCGCAGGCAGTAGAAGGGCTCGTCGAGGAGGCGGGCCATCATGTCGCGCCACTGCGCGTCGGTGATTCGCTCGGTGGGGCTGCCCGTGGGGGGATTCGCGCTGTTGTTCACGAGAATGTCGAGATGACCGAAGCGCGCCACGGTCTCTGTGACCACCCGGTCGGCCTCCGCCGATCGGGTGAGTTCGCCGCCCATGACGAGCGTGTCGCGACCCAGCGCGGTGGCGAGGGCCGCCATGCGTGCGGCCGCCGCTTCGTCCCGGTCGTGGAGAGCGAGCGTGGCGCCCTCGCGCGCGAACTCTTCGGTGATGGCCGGGCCCATGAACTCGCTGACGTTGGTGACGAGGGCGACCTTCCCCGTGAGCTTCATGATCCGATGGTCTTCATGCGCCCCCACAGCCTAAGCGGGATTTCTCGTCGCCGCAAGACCGTGCTAAGGTGACGACTGCAGTGAAGGGAGGCCGGAACGTGCCTGACGATCTGCTGGAGTCCTTCAAGACCCGGTACTCCTTCCCCCTGGATCCCTTCCAGCTCGACGCCATCCGCGCCATCCGCGACGACAAGTCCGTCATCGTCTCCGCGCCCACCGGCTCCGGCAAAACGCTGGTGGCAGAGTTCGCCATCCACACTGCCCTCGCCCGCCGCCGCCGCATCGCGTACACCACGCCGCTCAAGGCCCTCTCCAACCAGAAGTACGCGGACTTCTGCCGCCAGTTCGGCGCGGACGAGGTCGGCATCCTCACCGGCGACGTCAAGGTCAACCCCCGGGCCCCCGTCATCGTCATGACCACCGAGATCCTGCGCAACATGTTCTACACGGGGGGGCTGGCCGGCCTCGAGTTCGTGGTGCTCGACGAGTGCCACTACATGGGCGACGAGGGACGCGGCACGGTGTGGGAGGAGATCATCGTCAACGCGCCCAAGGACGTGGCGCTGGTGGGGCTCTCCGCCACCGTCCGGAACATCGACGAGATCGCCGACTGGATCAGCATCGTCCACCGCCCCATCGTGCCCATCACGCATCCCCACCGCAGCGTGCCCCTCCAGTATCTGATCGCGGATCTCTCGGGGGAGATCCACACCTACGATGCGGTGCGCCGCGGCAAGGTGCGCCTCCTCGGCCAGGAGGGCGAGGGCGGCTACCACGACAAGGGACGCTGGTACACGCGGCGGGTGGTGGACCCCACGGTGATGCTGGACGAGCTCGAGACGCGTGGCTGGCTGCCCGCCATCTACTTCATCTTCAGCCGGGCCGGCTGCGAGCGCGCCATGGAGACGGTGCTCGCCGAGGGCAAGCCCCTCCTCACGCGGAGCGAGCAGCAGCAGGTGGACGAGGCGATCCGCGAGGCCACCACCGACAACCCGACCATCGCCGAGTCGCCGCTGAACCAGACCATCTTCCAGGCGCTCGGGATGGGGGTAGGCCTGCATCACGCGGGGGTCCTGCCTTCGGTGAAGCGGCTCATCGAGCTGCTCTTCGAGCGCGGCCTGTGCAAGGTGGTCTTCGCCACCGAGACGATGTCGCTCGGCATCCACATGCCGGCCAAGAGCGTGGTGCTGCAGTCGCTGACCAAGCGGACGGATCGAGGCTTCCGCTCGCTCACCCACAACGAGCTGACGCAGATGGCGGGCCGGGCGGGGCGGCGCGGCATCGATCCGGAAGGCAAGTGCGTCATGGCTCTCGACGTGCGCGACGGGCTCGAGGACATGATGCGCGTCGTCGACGGGCCGCCCGAGCCCATCCTGAGCCAGTTCAAGCTGGGCTACGGCTCGGTGGCGCTGCTCCTGGGATCGGGGCAGGACATGGCGACCATCCGTCGCACCGTCGAGTCGTCGTTCGGCCAGTACCAGAACCTGAAGAAGATCCGGGGCCTGGAGGCCGAGGTGGCGAGCCTCGAGATGGCGGTGGCGGACGCGCGGCAGTTCGACGCGCCGTGCGGAGACTTCTCGCGCATCGGCCGCTACCGTGTGGCCCGGGCCAAGCTCGAGCAGTTCCGGATGGCCCGCGGGAAGAGCGGACGCGCCGGCCGGTCCGCGGCCGACGCGGAGCCGGGCCGGCTCGCCCTCGTGCGCCGCAAGACCGGCGCCTCCCTCGGTCTCATCTGTGGGATCGACCGCCGGCGCCATCGCACGCTCATCACCGTGCTCCTGCCTCACGGGGTCACCGTTCAGCTGAAGGAAGGCAACATCAAGCGGGTCTTCTGGCAGACGCCGCCGCTTCACCTGCCCCGCGACTGGGAGCGGCGCACCCGGAGCCTCTCCGAGCAGCTCGAGCGGCTGTCCATCCCCGAGCTCGTCGAGCGCGAGCGCAACCAGGGGCCGGAAGGCGAGCTCGCCGCCATCGAGTGCCATCGCTGTCCTTGGGGCAGCCAGAGCAAGTGCGACCAGGCCTGGAAGGGGATCGAGGCGCTCGAAGGCCGGCTCGGCCAGAAGCGGGAGATGCTCGACGCCTTCCGCAACGCCTACTGGCAGGAGTTCTGCCGAGTGGTCGCCGTGCTCGAGCGCTTCGGCGCCGTCCAGGACGGCAAGCTGCTCGCCAAGGGGCAGCTCATCGCCGGCTTCCGCCACGACAACGAGCTGCTGGTGGCCGAGATGGTCGACCGGGGCATTCTCGAGGACACCACCCTCGCCGAGGCGGCCGCCCTCTGCTCGTGCCTGATCGAGGAATCGCGCTCCGGCGACTCGACGGTGGCGCGCCTGTTTCTCAGGAAGCGCGCCAAGCTCAAGCGCAAGCTTCAGGAGCTGGACGGGGTAGCCCACACCGTGCAGGAGGTCCAGCGCCACCACCACCTGCCCATGCCCGTGGGGGTGTCCACCGGCTTCATGCCGTCGGTGTTCCGTTGGGCTTCCGGAGAAGACGACTGGGCTGGTATCGTGGAGGAGTCGTTCGGCGGCCACGAAGGCGATCTGATCCGGGCGCTCCGGAGGCTGATCGACCTGCTGCGGCAGCTCGCAGAGGCACCCGAGGTGCCGCCCGGGCTGGCCTCGCTGCTCGGGCGGGCGGCACGCGTGGTGGATCGTGGCATCGTGCTCGAGTCGGCGCTGATCTAGGACGCGATAATTGACAACGAGGAGATCGACAATGGCGCGTAGCCTTCGAACGGTCGGCGTGATGGCAGTGGGGCTTCTCGCGGGCGCGTGCGCGTCGGCGCCTCCCGTGGTCGAGAACACCACGCGCGGTCCCATGGCCGCGGAGATGCACGTCGTGCGGTCCTTCAACGCCAATGGCCGGGAGCCAGGCTGGGACGAGAAGAGGCAGTTCGAGGACCAGCTCGAGCAGCGGGTGTTCCAGTACCTCCGCGAGCATCCCGAGATCGAGAACGACACGCGCTACAGCAGCTTCCGCTTCTGGCGGCAGGTCACCATCGGCAGCACCAAGGAAGAGGTGAGGATCCTCCTCGAGGAGCCCGATCAGCGCACCATCGATCCCGCCCTCATGGCGTCCCTCTCCCGGCGGCACTGGTCGCAGGTCCAGTCCAAGGCCAAGGAGGCGTGGGTCTACCCGCTCGGCTGGGTCCTCTACATGGATGACAAGGCCGTGGTCAGCATGATTCGCGAGCGCCCCGCCTGGGACAAGCACGACGACCAGTAGCGCCGATCTGGCGCGGTCGGTGGCCCGGTGCCGGTGGTACACTCGGGCGCGTTGAAATCCGCAATGACCGCACCGCCCACGTGGATAGCGCCCGGCGATGCCGCTACGCTCGTCTGGCATAGCGGAAGAGGCGAAGGCGCCGAGGGTGCGGCAGTGTACCTCGTCGCCGGGCCCGCCTTGGACGCGCCTCCCCCTTCGCCGTACTTCCTCCTCGCTCCCGCCGACCGCGACGAGTTCGCCCAGCGTCTCTATCGCGGCGAGGTCAACCTGGAAGGGCTTCGAAGCTTTCTCGCGCACTGCGTGCTCGCCCGCGGCGAGATGAGCCAGAGCCTGGACCGCATCGCCGTGGAAGCGGAGACGCCGGTGCTGGATCTTCTCGACGCGTGGCGGACCACCGGCGACTCGGCCCGCCTGGCCTATCTGGACGACATCAGCGCCTTCCTGCCCGGCGACCGGCCGCTCTTCGTCACGCCCGAAGCCTACGAGGCCGCGTGCGAAGCCTCCGAGCGGTTCGGCCTGGTGTGGGTCTGTGACGAGTGCGGCCTCGCCGAAGACGCGGCGGCCTTTCTGTGGACGGCCCGGGCCGGGAACACGGTGCGGGTCTGCTTCCTCATCCAGAACGACGGCGGCGTGTGGACCTGCCGCTTTCACCCCTTCGAGTTCAGCAAGGAGGCCGCATGATCCGCTCTTCTCTCTCCGTGACGAAGCGTACGCCGCTCGCCCCCCGGGGCATGGTAGTCACCGAGCATCCGCTGGGCGCCGAGGTCGGCGCGGGCATCCTCCAGCGTGGGGGCAATGCCATCGACGCGGCCGTGGCCACGGCCTTCGCCATGCCGGTGGTCGAGCCCTTCATGTCCACTCTGGCCGGCGGGGGAACGATGCTCGTGCACATGGCCAAGCGGGAGGAGACGGTGTGCGTCGACTTCAATGTCGAAGCGCCCGCGACCGCCCACGAGACGTCCTTCGAGCTCGCCGATGGCGTGTCGACGGCCATCTTCCCGTGGCGCCGGGTGGTAGATGACGCCAATGTCTTCGGCCCTCGCTCCGTGGCCATTCCGGGAACGGTGGCGGGACTGACCCTTGCCCTCGCGCGCTGGGGCACCATGGAGCTCCGCGACGTGCTCGCCCCCGCCATCAAGCTCGCCGAGGACGGGTTCGTGCCGGACTGGTACGTGGCCCTCAACACCGCCATGCTGTCCCAGGAGCTCGCGGCCTTTCCGGAGACGGCGAGGACCTATCTGCGTGACGGGCACTACATCTACCGGACACCGTCCATGGCCGGCGGCGACGTGCTGCAGCAGCCCGATCTCGGGCGGAGCCTGCGTCTGGTCGCCAAGGACGGTCCGGACGCGTTCTACAAGGGGGCCATCGCCCAGGCCATACACGAGGAGATCTGGGTCAAGGGTGGCTTTCTCACCCGCGACGACCTCGCCGGCTACACGCCTCGCGTGCTGCCCGCCCTTCGCGGCGAGTACCGCGGCCTCGAGCTGGCCTTCTCGCCGGGAGCGACGGGAGGCACCACCGCCCTCGAGACGCTCAATATCCTTGCCCAGTTTCCCAAGGCGCGGACGACGTGGAAGACGCCGGGCGGCCTGCACCTGCGCGCGGAGGCTGTGCGCCGCGCCTTCCTCGACCGGCTCGAGTATCTGGGCGACGCCGAGCGCGTGAAGTCACCGTGGGAAGCCCTCGTCTCGCGCGAGTACGCGGCCAAGGTTGCGGCGGGACTCAAGCCGGGCGGGCCCCACACGAGCCGTCCCGCTCCCGATCCGTGGCGCTACGATCCGGCCCGCGGCGTCGATTGCACCACGCACCTCTGCGCGGTGGATCGCCAGCGCAACATGGTGTCGCTGACGAACACCGCCGTGTCGCTCTGGGGCTCGCGCATGGTCGCGCCGGGAACAGGTATCCTGCTCCAGAACGGCATGGTGTGGTTCGACCCCGAGCCGGGGCACGTCAACTCGGTCGCCCCAGGCAAGCGCCCCCTCGTGAACATGGTGCCGGCGCTTGCCTTCAAGCAGGGTAAACCGTATCTCGCGGTAGGCGCTCCGGGCGGGCGCAAG
>DASYQB010000101.1:0-14078 GCA_036005985.1 Candidatus Methylomirabilota bacterium
ACGCTGTGGGACGCGGTGCAGGCGGGCGATCACAAACAGGCGCTCGCTCTCCACGAAAAGCTTCTCCCCATCTGGAACGCCATCTCCCACGACAACCTGCCCGCCAACGTGAAGCACTGCCAGGAGCTCCAGGAACGGGCGGCCGGCGTGCCGCGGCCCCCCATGCCCGCCACCTCTCCCGCGCAGGCCGCCACGATCCGGCAAGCGCTCCATCACGCCGGACTGGTCTGAGGCCGCCATGCGAGCGGTGGTCTTGCGAGAGCCGGGCGGGCCAGAGAATCTGAAGCTGGAAGAGGTGCCGGATCCGTCACCGGGAGTGAGCGAGGTGGTGGTGCGGCTCAAGGCGGCCGCCCTCAACCACCGCGATGTGTGGATTCGCAGCGGCACCGGCGCCTACGCGGGCGGCTTCAAGCATCGCGTGATCCTGGGCTCGGACGGAGCGGGCGAGGTGCTGTCCGTGGGGAGCGGGGGCGATCGGTCGCTCGTCGGGCGCTCGGTGGTGATCAATCCCAGCCTCGACTGGGGCGATGACCACGCGGCGCAGGGCCCGGACTTCCGCATTCTCGGCCTGCCCGACGACGGCACCTATGCCCAGGCCGTGCGGGTTCCCGCGGGCAATGTTCATCCCAAGCCGGCCGGGCTGTCCTTCGAGGAGGCGGCGGCCATCCCGCTCGCCGCCCTCACCGCCTACCGCGCGGTGGTGAGCCGCGCGCGCGTGCAGGCGGGCGAGACCGTGCTCGTCACGGGCATCGGTGGGGGCGTCTCCACGTTCGCGCTGCAGATCGCCGCGCATTTGGGGGCCCGCGTGCTCGTCACCTCGGGCAGCGAGGCCAAGCTGGCTAGGGCCCGCGAGATGGGAGCGGCGGGCGGCGCCAATTACCGCACCCAGGACTGGGCGCGCGAGATCGCCGCGCAGTCCAAGGGCGGGCCGGACGTGATCATCGACAGCGTGGGCGGGGAGACCTTCGCCAAGTGCGTGGAGATCCTGAAGGCGGGCGGGCGGATCGCGAGCTACGGCGCCACCACGGGGCCGGTGAAGGATTTCGTGCTGCGCAACCTCTTCTGGAAGCAGGCCACTGCTGTGGGGACGACCATGGGCAGCCCGCGTGAGTTCGCGGCCATGCTGAAGCTCTATGATCAAGGGCTGCGCCCGGTGGTCGACAAGGTATTTCCCCTCGCCGACACCGTGGCTGCCCATCGCCGCATGGAAGAGGCAGGTCAGTTCGGCAAGATCGTTCTCGGGATCAGCTAGGCGCGCTCAGGCCGGCTCGAGGATGAAGTTGCCCGCCTCGACCGTGACGGTGGCGCGGGTCGGATCGAAGGCCACGCCCAGGGGATCCCGGCCCGCCTGCACCGCTTCGATCTGCTGACGTAGCAGACGGCGGAACATCACCACCCCGCGATCGCTCGCGGCCAGGTGCTCCTCCGAGTGCAGGGTGATCGCGCCCTGTCCCACCTGCGCCTCGTAGTCATTGGGCATCCGCTGGTGCTCTTCCTCGGTGAGCTCCGCCCAGCGCTTGTCGTTGAAGCGTACCCGCGAGACGCGCTCGCCCCTCGGCGTCCGGTAGAGGGTGAAGATCTTCGTGGTGGTGTCGTCGATGGGCAGGGTCCACGCCACGGAGTCCGTCCGCCCATAGCGCTTCACGAACGGGTTGGCCACGATGCGCAAGGTCGGCATCATCACCTCGGTCACCCGATGGAAGAGCTTGCCGTCGGGGAGCCGGCGGTCATGGTGGCTCTTCACGCCGAGCGCCGTGTACTCCCACGTCACCTCGGGCAGGAGGCCCATGAGCGGGACGAACTGGTTGCCGCTGTTCGAGGAGTGGAGGACGAACACGTGGTACGGGTCCATCACGTTTTCATGGGTCTGCAGCCAGTTACAGGGCGTGGTCTCACCTTCGAGCCCGATATTGTTGCCGTCGGCCACGATCTCCTCGTCGCCGGGCAGGTCGTCGAAGACGTCGTAGCGGGGGAGGACAGGCTTCTTCTCCGGCGGCCCCAGGAAGGCGAAGAGCAGACCAAGGTACTCCTGGACGGGATACCAGGGCTGGCGGAACGTCTCCCGATAGCGATCACTCGCCGTCTTCTCCGGCGGCTCGCACGGCATGTCGAGGCAATGCCCCTCGACGTCGAAGAGCCAGCCGTGATAGCAGCACCGGATGCCCGATGACTCTACCTTGCCGTAGTAGAGCGTGGTGCCGCGATGGCAGCAGCGCGGGTACAGGAGCCCCGGCCGACCCTCGCCGTCGCGGAAGAGGATCAGATCCTCGCCGAGCACGCGGACCTTCTGAGGGCGCGTGGTGATGTCCCCGGCCACGCCGATGGGGTGCCAGTAGCGGCGCAGCATCTCGCCGGCCGGCGTGCCCGGTCCGACCTCGACCAGCGTGGCATCGTACGACGGCCTCGGGCGACCGTAGGCGGTACCGGAATCCATGGCGGCCTCCTCACTTTTGCTCGATGCGCCCGACCTTGCGGACTCCCTCGGCGAGGCGGTGGGCGTCGGCGTCGAAGAACTTCTGGAACTCCGCACCCTGCTTGAAGGTGATGGGCGTCTCGAGCTTGTCCATGGCCGCCTTGAACTCTGGATCGGCCACGGCCAGGCGCGCGGCTTCCCGGAGCTTGGCGAGCACGGGCTCCGGCGTACCCTTGGGAGCGAAGAGCCCCGCCCAGATGTAGAACTCCGCCTCGGGGTATCCCAGCTCCTTGAACGTGGGAACCTCGGGTAGCGCGGCTACCCGCTTGTCCCCCCAGCCGGCGAGGGCGCGAAGCTTGCCCGCCTTGATCTGAGGCAGAACCACCGCGGGCCCGGAGGCGAGAGCATCCACGTGGCCGCCGAGCAGAGCGGTCAGGGCGGGGCCGGCGCCGGCGTAGGGCACGTGACGGAGCTTGATTCCCGCCGCATTCGACAGGAGCTCCATGGCCATGTGGAGCGTGCCGTAGATTCCCGACGAGCTGTACGAGATCTGTCCCGGCCGCTTCTTCGCGTCCTCGATGAACTCCTTGGCCGTCTTCCATGGACTCTCGGTGCGCACGACGAGGATGGTCGGGTCGGCGGAGATGAGGGCGACCGGAGCGAACTGATCCACGGTGAAGGCGGGCGGGCGGCCGAAGATCTTGTCGGCCTCGGGGATGATCGAGATGCTCGACAGGGCGAGGAGCAGGGTGTAACCGTCGGGCTTGCTCGTGGCGACGAACTGCATGCCGACCGCCCCCGCCGCGCCCGTCTTGTTGACCACCCCCACGGGCTGCTTCAGCACCTTCTCCATCGCGGTGGCCACCGGGCGCGCGGTGAGGTCGGCCACCCCTCCCGGCGGGAAGGGCACCACGAGGCTGATGGGCCGCGACGGGTAGACGTCCTGGGCGACGGCGGCCTGGACGGACGCCACGGCGATGACGGCGCCGAGGAGCAGCTGTTTCATAGGTTCTCTCCCTTTTCGTCGAGGGGAATGCGTCGACGCCAGTCGCGGGCGCGCGTCATCCACGAGACCAGGTTGAGGAGGACGAGAGCCATCCCGAACGCCAGCAGAGTACCGGAGATCGGGCGCGAGACGAAGATTGCGTACTGGCCGTCCGACATCGCCAGGGACTGTCTCAGGGCCAGCTCGAGCATGGGAGCGAGGATGGCGCCGAGCACGATGGGGGCCGTCTCGAAGCCGAGCTTCCTCAGGCCATAGCCGAGGGCGCCCATGACGATGGCGATCCAGACGTCGACCACGCTGCCGTTGACCGCGTAGACGCCGACCACGCAGAACATGATGATGGACGGGTAGAGGAGGGAGTAGGGGACGCGCAGCACGTTCACGAAGAGGCCCACCATGGGCAGGTTGAGGGCGAGGAGGATGAGGTTGCCCACGTACATGGAGGCGATGAAGCCCCAGAAGAGCGCGGGCTGCTCCTTGATGAGGAGCGGCCCCGGCGAGACACCGTGCACCATGAGGGCGGCCAGCATCACGGCGGGAATGGGTCCGGAGGGAACGCCGAGAGCGAGCATGGGCACGAAGGCGCCGGAGGTCGCGGCGTTGTTCGCCGACTCTGGGCCCGCCACACCGGCCACCGCGCCCTCCCCGAACTCCTCCGGATGACGGCTCAGCCGGCGCTCGACGGCGTAGGAGACGAAGCTCGAGATGATATGGGCGGAGCCGGGAATGATGCCGATGAGGAAGCCCAGAACAGTGCCGCGCCCGATCGGCATCACCGACTCGCGCCATTCCCGGGGCGAGGGCAGGAGCTCGCGCAGCTTCGGCTTGAGCACCTGGGGCGGCACTTCCTGCCCAGCCGTGGCCAGCACCTCCGCGATGCCGAAGAGGCCGACGGCGATGGGAACCACGCCCAGGCCGTCGCCGAGCTCGACGATGCCGTACGAGAAGCGGAAGTATCCGCTCATCTGGTCGATGCCGATCATTCCCAGGAGTAGTCCCAGCACGGCCATGGCCAGCGACTTGACCATGGAGCCGCCACTCATGTACGCGAGCACGAGGAGCCCGAGGAGGAGCAGGGCGAAGTACTCGGGGGGGCCGAAGCGGAGGGCGAAGCCGGCGAGGGGGGGCGCAAGCAGCATGAGGGCGACCACGCTCACCGTGCCCGCGACGAAGGAGCCGACGGCCGCGATGGCCAGCGCCGCGCCCGCGCGTCCCTTGCGGGCCATGGCATAGCCGTCGATGCACGTCATCACCGACGCCGCCTCTCCCGGAATCCGCATCAGGATGGAGGTGGTCGAGCCGCCGTACATGGCGCCGTAGTAGATGCCCGCGAGCATCACGATGGCGTTGGTGGCGGTGAGGCCAAACGTCGCGGGCAGGAGCAGGCTGATGCCGGCGAGCGGCCCCACGCCCGGCAGCACGCCCACCAGGGTTCCCACCACGCAACCGACGAAGGCATAGAGGAGAACGGTGGGCTGGAGGGCCACCGAGAAGCCGAGGCCGAGGTTCTGGAGCGTCTCCGTCATCTTAGATGCCGAACGGTCCGCGGGGCAGGGGCACGCGGAGCAACGTATCGAAGAGATAGAAGGAGCCCGCGGCCAGGGCGAGGGCGAAGGTGACGGCGGTGACGAAGCCCCGACGCTCCACGAGCCAGACCAGGAAGGTCAGGGCGGCTGTCATGGTGAGGCGATAGCCGAGTCGCTCGAGGGCGAGGCAGATGAAGGCGCCCACAGCGAGGATGACGAGAGCCTGACGCGCCTCGCTCCAGCCCACGCTGGCCACGGGCGCGGCGTGCTTGCCCATGGCGCACACGAGGGCGCCGAGCACGAAGAGCATCACGGCGAGCAGGACGGGGAAGTAACCGGGACCCGGATTGTGCCAGGTGCCGAGGGGCAGCCGGCGGCTCTCCCACATGACGAAGACGGCAAGCAGGCAGAGCGCGCTTCCACCAAGTCGGTCCGTGGTCAGCATGGATGAGGCGAGGATCGCCCTCGCAGCCGCGCAAGAATATCACGCGGGCACCCGCGGCCAGGATTTCCGCTAGAATCTGCCGGCGGCAATTGGGAGCCACGCCTCGGAACCACAGGGAGACGGCATGCACAGACTGACCATGGGCGACGCGACTGTTTCACGAATCGAGGAGATCGAGCCGCCTCGGGCGGTTTGCGTGGAGGGCGCGACATGAACGTGGCCACGTGGCGGGGCGAGAGCCGTTTCACCATCGACGAAGTGCCCGATCCCGCGGCGGGGCCGGGGCAGGTGGTGGTGTCGGTTCATGCCGCGGGGATCTGCGGCACCGATATCCACGCGACCCAGGGGCTGTTCCCGTGGTCGCCGCCGCTCGTGATGGGTCACGAGTATTCCGGAGTGGTGCGCGAGGTGGGGCGCGGCGTGAGCAAGCGGTTCCTCGGCCGCGCGGTGGCGTGCGAGCCGTCGTACGGCTGCGGCGAGTGCCCCGCGTGCGAGGCGGGACGCATCTCCCAGTGCCCGAAGGCGTCACGCATCGGAGGCTTCGCGGAGCGCGTGGCGCTCCCCGCGAGCTGTGTCCATCCCCTCCCGGACGGCCTCGACCCCGTCACCGCGGCCATGACCGAGCCCGCCGCGTGCTGCCTCGCCGGTCTCGAGACCTTCGCCATGCCTCGCGGCGCCACCGTGCTCGTCATCGGCGGCGGGATCATGGGACTCCTCACCATGGCCCTCGCTCGCCGCCGCGGCGCCAAGCGGCTGATTCTCTCCGACCCGATCGAGGAGCGCCGCCGGATCGCACGGAGCCTGGGCGCTCACGTGGTGATCGATCCGTCGAAGGAGAGCCTCCGCGAGCGGGTCATGTCGCTCACCAAGGATCGCGGAGCGGACGTGGTCTGCGAGGCGGTGGGCAAGCCGGAGCTGGTGGCCGACGCCCTCGCGCTCACGCGGGCCACCGGCCATCTCCAGCTCGTCGGCGTGAATCCGAAGGGCAGCACGCTGCCCCTGGATCTCTGGGACGTGCACTACCGCGAGATCAAGATCAGCGGCGCGTTCGGCCGCGGCACCGCCTTCCGTCGCGCCCTCGCCCTGATGCCCAAGCTCGGGGTGAGAAAGCTGGTCACCGCGCGCTTCCCGCTCTCCCGCATCGCCGAGGCCTTCGCCCACGCCTCGGCCGGACACGGCGCCAAGACCGTCATCACGCCGTCGTAGGCGATTGTCTCGTGCCCTCCTCGGGGAGGGGAATGCAGGCGGCGGCGGGGATGCGCAGGCTCACGCTCTCGCCGGGGTGAGCGCGGAGCGGAGTGGGGCCGGCCACGCGGAGCATGGTGTCTCCCTGCGAGAGCTGGACCTGATAGTCCACCGCATCGCCCAGATAGCTTGCCCGGAGTACCGTCCCGCGAAGCACGTTCTCGCCGTCACCGCCGGCAGGCAAGGTCGGGGCGAGCAGCAGCTCGACCTGATGGGGCCGGATGGAGATGGCCACCGCCTCACCCGGCCTGAGCTCGCTCGCGGCGACCCGCAGTCTCAGCGCGCCGCGCACGACGATGCTCGCTCCCTCGGCCACGCCGTCGATGAGATTGGTTCGCCCGATGAATTCCGCGACGAAGCGTGTCCGCGGACGGTCGAAGAGCTCCTGGGCGGTGCCGATCTGCACCACGCGCCCGTGCTGCAGCACGGCCACACGGTCCGAGATGACCATGGCCTCTGCCTGGTCATGGGTCACGTAGAGCGTCGTGATGCCGAAGAGCTCGTGGAGGCGGCGGATCTCGAAGCGCATCTCCTCGCGGAGGTTCGCGTCGAGGTTGCTCAGCGGCTCGTCGAGGAGGAGGATCTCCGGCTCCACGACGAGGGCCCGCGCCACCGCCACTCGCTGCTGCTGGCCGCCGGAGAGCTCGCCGGGATAGCGGGCTCCATAGCCCTCGAGCTGCACCGCACGGAGGATGTCCCGTACGCGGCGCTCCCGGTCGGCCTTCGAGGCTCCGCCGAAGCGCAGCCCATAGGCCACGTTCTGATCCACGGTCATGTGGGGCCAGAGTGCGTAGCTCTGGAAGATCATGGCCATCCGTCGCCGCTCGGGGGGAATCACCGTGGCCGGCGAGGAGAGGCAGCGGTCGCCGATCCAGATCTCGCCCGCCTCCGGCTCGAGGAAGCCCGCGACCAGCCTCAGCGTGGTCGTCTTGCCGCAGCCGGACGGTCCGAGGAGCGCCACGAGCTCGCCGGGCTCCACCCGGAGGTCGAGTCCCTTCACCGCCCCCACGTCGCCGTAGTGCTTGGTGAGGCCGGTGATGGTCACGCCCGGCATCGGCTATCCCGCTGCGCCGGACTGCCGCGCGCCCATGACGTCGCGGCCGAGGAGGGCCTGCATGAGCACGACGACGGCGAAGGTCATCACGAGCATGAAGAGGCCGAGCACGGCGATGGCGCCGAACTGGCCTTCTTCCTTGAGGTCGAAGATCACCACCGACATGACCTTGGTGTTCGGCGTGAAGAGGATGATGGAGGCGGAGAGCTCGCGGATGACCCCGATGAAGATGAAGCACCACGTGGCGATGATGCCGCTCTTGGCGAGAGGGGCAGTGATCTCGCGGAGGACGCGCAGGCGTCCCGCCCCGAGGATGCGACCGGCCTCTTCCAGCTCGGGATGGATGCCGCGGAAGGTCGCGTCGGACTGGGAATAGCCGACGGGCATTTCCTTGGTGAGATAGGCGATGAACAGGATCCACAGGGTACCGTAGAGGAGGAAGGGCGGGCGGGTGTACGCGATGAAGAGCGCCACCGCGAGGACGATGCCGGGAATGACCACGGGGGCCAGGGTGAGGAAGGCGAGAACCTGGTGGCCCACGATGAGCTTGCGCGTGGTGACGTAGGCGAGAAGCGCGGCCAGCCCCGCTCCCACGCAAGCCGTGAGCACCCCCAGCTCGAGGGTGTTGATGATGGCGCCCTGGGTCGAGCTGTAGAGAAAGGTGAACGACCAGTTCGCGAGGGTGAAGTTGTCCCAGGTGAGCGGCTGGGCCCACGCGCGGGCGAAAGCAGCCTTGGCGAGGATGCCGTAGGGGAGGAACACCGCGCAGGCGAGGACGGCGAGGCAGCCGAGAAGGGCGGGAAAACGCCAGCGGCCGAGGGGGATCTGCCGCCGCTGCGCGCCCTTGCCGCCCACCGACGCGTAGCCGCGACGGCCGAGGAGCTTCTTCTGCACGAGGAGAAGCAGAGCCGTCGAGAGGAGCAAGGGCACGGAGAAGGCGGCGGCCATCTCCACCTTGGGTGGGTACTGGAACAGCGACCACACCTGGGTGGTGATGGTGTGAAAGCCCGCGGGCAGAGCGAGGATGGCGGGCGAGCCGAAGAGGGCGAGGGCTTGCAGCACGGCGAGGATGAAGCCGCTCAGCATGGCGGGCAGCACCATGGGCAGGGTAACGGTCAGCGCCACCTGCAGGCGATTGGCGCCCAGGATCGACGCGGCTTCTTCGAGATCGGAGGCGATCAGCCCCAGGGTGTTGGCGATCATGATGTACACGTAGGGGAAGGTGTAGATGGCCACCACGAAGATGAGGCCGGTCATGGTGAAGATGTTCAGGAGCGGATCCTCGGCGCCGGTGAGGCTCCGGTAGAGCTTGTTGAGGTACCCGGCGTTGGGGCCGGCGAGCATCACCCACGCGAAGGCGCCCAGGAAGGGCGGCGTCACGAAGGAGGCCATGACGAGGCTCCGTATGGCGCGTGACCACGGCAGATCGGTGCGCGCAGACAGCCAGGCCATGGGGGCGCCGATGGCCACCGCGGCGAGCCCCGACCAGAAGGCAAGCACCACCGTGTTCCACAGCGCCTTCTGCATTCTTGGATCGGTGAACACGCGCGCGTAGTGACCGAGGGTGAAGCCGCGCTCGCTGCTCACGCTCATGTAGCCGAGCCATCCCAGGGGCAGCAGGATGAGCAGGGCGAGAGCGGCGGCGGCGAGTATCCACACGGGGGCGGAGCGATCGAGCCCTTCCCGCCACGAGGCGAGCCCTGAAGGATGACGACCTCGGGCCACCGCCTCGTCGGTCATGTTCCCGGCTCAGGCTCCGAAGAACTCGACGAAGCGCGTCTTGATCTCCTCGTTGCGCTTCTCCAGCTCCTCCGCGTCGACCTGGAGGAGCTTGAGCTCGGAGAGCTTGGGCTGGTCGGCCGGGTACGTCACCTCGGGATGGCCGGTATAGAGCCCCTCGCTGTCGGCCATCGCCTGCTGGGTGGCACGGCTGAAGATGAAGTCCGTGAAGACCTTGGCCGCGTTCGGATGGGGAGCGTAGGCGGCGATGGCGGTGGGGGAGACGACGAGCGGGACGCCTTCCTTGGGGAAGACGATCTCCACGGGATTTCCCTTCTTCTTGACCTGGTAGAAGCTGTAGTCGCCACCGTTCACCGCGACCGGGCGCTCTCCCGACGCCACCACCCCCGAGGGATCCACCGCCGACTGCACGAGCATGGGCTTGTTCTGCGCGAGCTGCTTGAAGTAGTCCCAGCCGTAGAGATGCACGAGGGCGAGCACGTGGGTGGAGATGACGCCGCTATACCCCGGATGGGCCGTGACGAGCTTCCCCTTCCATTTTGGATCGAGGAGGTCCTTCCAGGTCCGGGGTGCTTCCGCGGCGGAGAGGCTCTTGGTGTTGTAGGCGATCACGTTGACGGTGGCACGGAGGCCGTAGTGAAAGCCGTCCTTGTCCTTGAAGGCGGGGGGGAAGCGATCGACGCCGGCCGGGGTGTACTTCATCAGGAGCTTCTTGTCCTTCAGGAGGACGTAGTGGCCGGCATCGGAGGTGTGGATGACGTCCACGTTCTTGATATTGGCCTGGAGCTCCTGCATGACGCGCTGGAGGATGCGCTGCGAGCCCGTGCGGTGCACCTCGACCTTGATCCCGGGGTAGGCGGCTTCGAACAGCTTGGCCACCTTCTCCGCGCTCGACAGAGCGAGCGAGGTGTACCACACGACCTTGCCTTCCTTCTTGGCCGCCTCCAGACGCGCGTCCTGGGCGGGGACCGGACCGGAAACAGCGGCAAGGACGCCGAGGGCGGCCAGGAACGCGACAAAGCGACGACGTGTCATCGTGTCACCTCTCGGCGGCGAGTGAGCGCATCAATGCGTGCACGTCCAACTGGCTGGTGATATCGCCCACGAGGGTGATCACGCGGCTGGCCTGCGCTTCGGGGACGGCGAGGGAGGCGTTGCCGCGAAACTTCGCTTCCACTTCGTCGCGCGACATCGGCGAGTCTGGCCCGCCCCGCGGGTGATCCTGGCTCTCCTCGAGTCGGCGGCCGTCACGAAGACGCACGGCGACCTGGCCGATGAACTGGCGGGGATAGTCGATGGTGGGATCGAGCTCGTAGCGGACCTTCCCCGCCACCTCCAGCACCGCCGGGTCCCGCACCGCCTCGTCCGTGAACTCGGCGAGGGAAGCCCGCCCCTTCACGAACGTCACAGCAAGGAGATAGGGCAGGCTGAACTTGGCGGCGTAGCCATTGACCGGACGATGCTTGGCGGCGAGGGGCTCCCAGAGGCGCGGGACGGGACCCTCCGCGGTGCGGCAGCTGACGCTCGCGATGTCCTCGGGGCGGATCTGGTGCTTCTCACGGAGCCGCAGCGCGCAGTCCATGTAGGGCTGGGCGATGGAGCCGCAGGGGTAGGGCTTCAAGGTGAGCTGCTCGAGCTCCCACTGATGCCCGAGGGTATCGAGCAGGGCATCGACCGTCGCTTCCGCGGAGCCACCGGCAAAAGCCTGATAGAAGCCGTGGGCGCCCTCGAAGACGGTCTCCGGTCCGGTGAAGCCGGCGCGGGCGAGGATGACCGCGGCCACCCCGGCATGAGCCGCCCAGCCTGGATGCAGTCGCTTGGTCCACGACCCGTCGGCGAGATACTCGATGATCCCGCCCGCCTGGCTGCCGCAGATGCCGAAGGCGTGGACGAGCTGGTCCTCGTTGAGGTGGTAGAGCTTGCCCGCCACGGCCGCCGCCGCGAAGCTTCCCGTGAGCGACGTGGGATGGAAGTGGCGCGCGTGGAAGCGTCCCGGCACGGCGAGGCCGACCCGGCACATCACTTCCACGCCCGCGATCATCGCCTCGAGGACGGCCCGGCCCGAGGCGCCCACCGCTTCGCCGACGGCCAGCGCGGTGGTGACGGCAACGCAGCCCGTGTGGACGATGGCATCCTCGCGCGTGTCGTCGAAGTCGAGACCGTGGGCGAGGGTGGCGTTGGCGAGGGCCGCGCTCGCCGCGCCCGCCTTCGCCTTGGTCCCGATGAGCGTGCTCTCCTGCGGCCCGCCCAATCGCTCCGCGCTGTCCAGCACGGCACGGCCGAAATCCTCGCGCGACGAGGCGAGACAGCTTCCGAGGGTGTCGAGCATGAGCACGGCCGCCTTCGCGGTCACCGGCGCAGGAATGCCGGCGCCGGTCAGACCGAGCACGAAGCGTGCGTAGCGCCGGGCGACTGAAGGATGGGACACGTGCGTTCTCCTGTTCAGGTCCGCGTGGAGGAATACCTGCGCGGCCGCGCAAGAATATCACGCGGTTGCGGCGCGGGGAAGTTGGCCCGTCCCGGTCGATCTGTCAGGCTCGCCATCATGTCCTACGGCTTCTCCGCCCATGCGCTACGGACCACGACGGCGGCTCTCCTCGGGCCGATTCTGTGCGCGCTCGCTCCAGTGCGGGGGATGGCCGACGACCCTCCGCCCGGAGCGTGGCTCTAGCGGTGGAAAGGGCACGTGGGTGGCCGAGTCGGCGCAGCGAAGCGCCCAGGCCGCCGACGATCTCCGGGGCCATCAGCTAACCTTTGCCGGCGACCGATTCACCATTCGCTCGAAAGGGCAGGTGATCTATCGGGGCACGTACATCATCGATAAGTCCGTGAAGCCCGCCGCCATCGATTTCCGGAACACGGCGGGCGAGAGGAAAGGGAAAGGGAAGACGTGGCGTGAAGCGCTGAGGCTCGACCTATTGTCTGAACGTGCCCCGCACGGTGTTCGAGCAGTGAACCCTGCCCTGGGTGGTCTCCCCGATGGTCACCTCGTTGTTCGAGCAGAACTGATTGGCGGTGGGCTGACTCAGCGTGCCCGAGCCCGCGGGGAAGGTGCCACCAATGCCCGTGTTGGTCGAGGGCACGATGGTAGAGGAGCCGCCGCCGAGGGGTTTCGCATTGGAGAGGGGGCCGTTTCCCGAGGAATTGTCGGAGGAGCGGCTGCCTATATCGGGCACCGAGACACTACCCGTCTGCGGCTTGTCGATTCGACGGCTCTGATCTGATTGGGTGCGGTTATTTTGCGGCGAGACGTTGATGCCGCCAACGTTCACGTTGAAGTCGCCCGCGAAGACATTCGAGGCGGCAGCCAAGGGGCCGGCGATCAGCAGAAGGAAGACCATCAATGCGTTCGTGGCCCGGTCCCCTCAGTTTACAAAGGCACTGCGTCCGAGGGAGTGAAGCAGTCTCTGTGCCAGGTTACTGATCTCAAGAAAGTCAGCCACATCGAAGTTCTCGAATCGAGGGCTGCAGGAAATTGCCAAGAAGTCCGACAGACCACCGGCTCCGCGACGCGTCTGGTGGCCGAGAACAGACGGTGCTCTTGGTCAGACCTCCTGTCGCCGTGCCTTACGTGACTCCAGCGCTTTACCCGGAAGAAAATACCCAATAGATCTCGGGGCAATAGCCACTCCGGGACGGCTGTTGACGGCACTGGGCTCCCTGCGCCATGTCGTCGGGCATTCCAATTTCCAGCTCGAGGGCGGCATCGGGAATGTTTCCCCCCGCGTCCCCGAGCCCGCTTCGCTGATTCTCGTGGTGGTCGGCATGTCTGGACTCGGCCTTGTGTCGCGCACTCTCTTTGCCGTACGCTGTCGCGAGAATGACCGGGGCGCTCTCCGCTAGACCGGCTCACCGATCTCCTCCCTTGCTGCTCTCGGGCTGCGCACGCCGCGAGCCCTTCCCTCTCCACCGATCTTGGACTTACCCGTCCGCCAGTTTCAGGCAGCTACACCCTCATCTCGCCGCTGCCCCTCGGAGGTAGAAAGCCCCTATGGCCAAGTCATGGCGTGTCTATAGCGACTCGAACGGGCAATCTCGTATTGCTGAGCTCTCGCTCCAGATGAAGCCGTTTGTCGACACCGAAGGCGCTTATGGCGAAGGCACAGCCCTAGAGCCCGCCACGGGTATTGTCTTCCGCGTCTCGCCCCCCGGTTACGTGCTCGATTGGCATTGCGCGCCGCGCCGGCAATATTCGATCTCTCTGTCCGGCACGGTGGAGATCGAGGTGGGCGACGGGACGGTGGCCAGGATCGGGCCCGGTGACGTGGTGCTGGCGGAAGATCTCACCGGACAAGGCCACATCACGCGTGTGGTAGGAGATGAGCCGCGGTTCTACGCCATCGTGCCGCTCTCCCCGGCGTAGCACGTTCTCCGGACTTGTGGCCCTCCTGATCAGCTTCGACATAGATGGCACCCTCGAGGTGGGTGACCCGCCGGGCCTTATCAGCGTGGACATGGTGCGAGAGTGCAAGCGGCTCGGCCATCTCGTTGGCAGCTGCTCGGATCGCCCCCTCTCCTACCAGCGGCAGTTGTGGGAACGGCTCGACATCGCGGCCGACTTCACGGTGCTCAAGCATCGGCTGGCCGATGTGAAGACCCAGTGGCAAGCCGAAGGGTACTTTCACATCGGCGATACGGACCTGGATCAC
>DASYQB010000102.1:0-5365 GCA_036005985.1 Candidatus Methylomirabilota bacterium
CGCCTCAAGAAGACGACGCTGACCATGATCATCGGCGGGGAGAAGAAGACCATCGTGGCGGAGAACGAGCCGACCTACTCCGCCACCTACGAGATCGAGAGCCCCGAGGTGCTCACCACCCCCGCGTGGGGCGCCGCGGTGGATCAGGGGCGGTGGCCGGGCCAGGTCCGTCCCTACACCAAGAATCGCCGCCATGTGCTCTACCAGCGCATCCTGCCCTAACGGATGGCCGCCCGCTATCGCCTCGGGCCCGGACGCCGCACCCTTAATCGGATCATTCGCGCGCTGCTGCGTCTCGGTCTCGGGCCTCGCCGGACCTATCTCCTGACGGTCGCCGGCCATCGGAGCGGCGCGCCCCGCTCGACGCCCGTCACTCTCGTGGAGGACGGCGGACGGCGCTGGCTCGTGTCTCCCTACGGCGAAGTCGCGTGGGTGCGCAATCTGCGCGCGGCCCGGCGGGCCACGCTCTCTCGAGGCGGACGGAGGGACACGATAGCGGCGAGAGAGATCAGCGTGGACGACGCCGCGCTGGTGCTGAAGATGTACGTGACGCGCGTGCCCATCACCCGCCCGTACTTCGACGCGCGGCCTGAATCGGACCTGGAGCAATTTCGGGCCGAGGCACCGCGCCACCCTGTCTTCACCATCACCAGTCAGCCGTGAAGCGGCTCCAGGCCGGTCCGTGCGCCTGATCCCGGTAGGCCTGGGCGCGGTCGCGGCGCTCCAGATCGTGGCCGCCGCCGCGGCCTATCCCGTGCTGACGCTTGCCGTCAGCCTTGCGGGAAGTCTCATCAGAGCCGCCACGAGCCCCGACCAGGGCGCGCTCACCATCTTCTTCGTGGCCGGATTGCCCATGGCCTTCGGCTCGCTCCTCATGACGGGAGTCTTCCTCGCCGTTCCTCTCGGCGTCTGCGTCGCCGGCGCCTTCGTGGTGGGACGGCTGGGACGACGGCGGGGCGCCCACGCCCCCGCTGGTCAGCTCTTCGTGTTCGGCTCCGTCATGGTGCTCGTCAACGTGGTGGTGCTCATCGCCGGCGTGCTCCTCTGGCCCGTCTGGTGGTACAGCGAGAAGCTCGCCACCCTCATCCCGCTCTGGCCCCTCATGGTCGGCTTCGCCCTGAACGCCGTGCTCGACGGCGTGGTCACCGCGGTGATGCTGCGCGCCCAGCTCAGGGCGCGAACCGCATAGTCGGCGCGGGCCTCCTTCTCACCTTTTTCGCGGTTTGGCTACCTCCTCTCTCCCGCAGCTTCTTCCAGCCAGTACGTCATGCTGGTGTCACGATCGCCCTCGTGCCGGCTAGCCCCCGAGTCGCTGCTCGATCTCCTCGATCCGCGACTGGAGCTCCGCCACCTGCAGCTTCAGCTCTGCCAGGGCGCGTTCAAGAATTTCGCGCCGGCCGTGCTCGTCGGCCGAGCGCGCCTCGATCCGTCGCAGAGCCTGCGTGATCGCGTGATATTCCTGCTCGAGCCGCTCGAAGCGGTGGTAGATCGCATCGAAGTGCCCGAGCGTCTCCTGCCCAAGCTCGACGAACTGGTGGTCCATTGCGTCGAACCGGCGGTTCATTGCATCGAACCGGTGACCCATCTCGGTGAAGCGGCGACCGATCTCGGTGAACTGGTGTCCCAGAAATTCGACGAGCTGCTGGTACTCGGTCGAGGTCTTACGCCCTGTCTATCCCAGGTCCAAGCCCGGTTCAAGTTGTGTCCGTCTGTAGACAACCCCGGGGGAAGCCCTGGGCAACCTCCTCCCGGAAGCGTCTCCTGATCAGGACGCGACGGGCGGCCGCTTGTTGATCCACGGGCGCGCCTTCTCGAGCTGCGCGCCCAGGCTGAGGATGGTGCCCTCGTCTCCAAACCGCCCCGCGAGCTGGACGGCGATGGGGAACCCCGCGGCCGAGCGCCCGAGCGGGAGCATGAGCGCGGGCTGACCGGTGAGGTTGAACCACACGGTGAAGGGCGAGAAGGTGAAGACCCGCCGCCAGTACTCGTCCACGTCCTCCAGCATCATGTCGATCCAGCCGAGCTTGGGCGGGAGCATGCCGAGGCCCGGGGTGAGGAGGACGTCGTAGCTCACGTGGAACGCCGCCATCTGCCGGCCGAGCCTGTGGGCGGCCTGGGTGGCGCGCACATAGTCGGCGGCGCTGATCTGCTCGCCCTTCTGCGCGGTGCCCCACGTGACGTTCTCCACCTCGCCCTTGCGCGCGGAACGGCCCGCCGTGGGATGGCTGGCGAGGTTCACCACCATGTTGGCGGCGGCGAAGGTGAGAAAGGTCGGAACCACGGAGGCACGGTCGATCTCGGGATCGGCCTCCTCCACGCGATGGCCCAGGTCCTTGCAGAGGACCACGGTCTCGGCGAGGGCCTTGAGATATTCCTCTTCGACCGGAGCACCGTTGGGCGCCGCGGTAGTGTAGGCGATGCGCAGGGGTCGGCGCTCGGCCTCTACCTCGGCCAGGAAAGATCGCGCCGGCGCCGGCGCCACGTACGGATCCCCCGGGCCTGCGCCCGCGGTGGCGTCGAGGAGCGCCGCGGTATCCCGCACGGTGAGTGTCACCGCGTGCTCGGTGGAGCAGCCGGCCAGCCCCTCGCCCGTATACGGCGCCATGGTATTGCGTCCGCGGGTGGGTTTGAGCCCGACCACGCCGCAGCAGGCCGCGGGCGCGCGAATGGATCCGAAGCCGTCCGAGGCATGGGCCATGGGCAGCATGCGCGCACCCACCGAAGCCGCCGCGCCGCCTGATGAGCCGCCGGAAATGCGGGTGGTGTCCCATGGGTTCTTCGTCGGCCCGTAGAGCTGGGGCTCGCAGGTCAGCGACAGGCCGAGCTCGCAGGTATTGGTGCGCCCGAAGATGACGAGACCCGCCCGCTTGAGCCGCTTCACGTGCTCGCTGTCCGCGGTGGGCGGCGGCGTGTCGGCGAAGAACCTCGAGCCGCGCGTCATCTTGACGCCGGCCAGGGAGGCCGTGAGGTCCTTGAGGAGAAACGGCACGCCCTTGAAGGGGCCGTCGGCCACGCCGTCGGTGATGACCTGACGGCCGTAGTCGTAGAGCTTCATGGTGACGGCATTCACCGCGCCGTTTCTCGACTCGACGCGCTCGATGGCCGCCTCGAGCAGCTCGGCGGGCGTGGTCTTGCCCTGCTTCACCAGCTCCGCGAGGCCGAGCGCGTCGTAGTGTTCGTAGTCCTTGAACGCGGCCATACACTTCCTCCCTCACCCTGCCCTCTCCCTCCTTCGGAGGGGGAGGGAGAATTACTTCTGGAACGCGGGGGCGATCTTGGCCATGAACTCGTCGAGAGCGGGACGCGGGTCCTTGGGCAGGAACATGGTCGGGATGAAGAGCATGCCCACCCCGGCGTCGCGGAGCCGCCCGAGCTTGTCCTGGATCTTGGCCACGCTTCCCGCGAGGAGAATGTCGTTCGCCGATGGCTCGTCGCGGCCCATGCGCTTCATGAGGGCCTGCTTGAGGCGGTCCACCTGCCCCGCGTCGTCCGTGATGCCGGGCACCATGACGGCCGAGCGCAGGATGGTCTTGGGATCGCGGCCCACCGTGGCGCAGTGCCCTTCGAGGATCTTGCCCTTGGCGGCGAGGATGTCCGGCCCGCCCCACACGTTCCAGTGATCCGCCCAGCGCGCGGCGATCTTGAGGGTGACCCTCTCGCCTCCTCCACCCACCATGAGCTCGGGCCGCGGTTTCTGCACCGGCCGTGGCATGAGCGGCGCGTCGTCGAGCTGATAGTACTTGCCCTTGAAGGTCGAGCGCTCCTGCGTCCACAGCAGGTTGAGGACCTGGCACGCCTCGTCGAGGCGCTTGAGCCGCTCGGGCATGGTGTAGAAGGGAATGCCGTAGGCGGTGTGCTCGTTCTCTTGCCAGCCCGCGCCCACTCCACAGATGAGCCGGCCGTTCGAGATGATGTCGATGTTCGTGGCCATCTTGGCCAGCACCGCGGGATGGCGATAGGTGTTGCCGGACACGATGGTGCCCACGCGCATCCGCTTCGTCTCCGCGGCCAGCGCGGCCAGCGCGGTCCAGCACTCGAGGGTGTCGCCCACGCGATCCGGCGTGTTGGGCATGAAGTGGTCGGTGACGCAGGCGGCATCCCACCCGCTCTGATCGGCGTGCTTCCAGAGAGCAAGCACCTCGCTCCAGGTCGTGTTGCCCATGCCGGTGAAGATCGCGAATTTCATGCTGGCTCCTTCAAGAGGCGCGGCGGTTGACAGTGGCGGTCGAGCCGGACCGTTACGGCAGCGTGTCCTTCATGACCTTGCGGGCCTGCTCCTCCCGGAATTCGTGAAGCCGCTTTCTCAGCTCCGGGCGCTGATTGGCGAGGATGGCCACGGCGAGGAGCGCCGCGTTGGTCGCCCCCGGCTTGCCGATGGCCAGGGTGCCCACGGGTATTCCCCCCGGCATCTGCACGGTGGAGAGCAGCGAGTCCATGCCCTTGAGCGACGGGCTCTCCATGGGCACGCCGAGCACGGGCAGCACGGTGTGCGCGGCCACCACCCCCGCGAGGTGGGCCGCCCCGCCCGCGGCGGCGATGACGACCTCGACCCCGCGGCTCTCCGCGCCACTCGCATACTCGATGGTCAGGGCGGGCGTGCGGTGCGCCGACATGACCTTGCACTCGTGGGGCACGCCGAACTGCGTCAGCACCTCGTCGGCGTGGCGCATGGTCTCCCAGTCGGATTTGCTGCCCATGATCACGGCTACCAAGGGTCCGCGGGAATCAGACATAGGCTGGCGTTCGAACGATGCCGCAGGCCATGAGGTTAGTCAAGCGGTTTCAGGGATAATAGGGCGCCATGCCCGCATCTCCCCGCGAAACACTCGTCGTGCATCCGGGCGCGCTCGGTGACGTGCTGCAAGCCGTCCCCGCCCTCGGCGCGCTGGGCAGGCTCGGTCACCGTTTGACATTCGCGGGCCAGCCGAGGCTCGGTGAATTGCTCCAGGGCTCGGGCCTCGTGCTCGCCGCCACGTCCTTCGACACCTTCGGCTTCGAGGCGCTCTTCGTGAACGGTTCGCCTCCCGAGCGCCTGGTGACGCGGCTTCGGCGTTTCCAGCGTGTGGTGTCGTGGTTCGGGGCGAAAGAGGACACGTACCGGAACCAGCTCGGCGCCCTCGTCCCCGAGTGCATCGTGGCCCCGCCCGTACCCGAGGAGGATTCGCCCCTCACAGTGTGGGAGCATCTCGCGGACACGCTGGGGCCGTGGGGGGTGAGCTTGCCCATCGAGCTGCATCATCTGCCCACGGCCGAGCGATGGCGCATGGCCGCGCGCAGCGCGCTCATGGCCGCGGGGGCGGATCTCGGCCGGCCACTCCTCGTCGCGCATCCCGGTGCGGGCGCGCGCTGGAAAGAAGCACCCTCC
>DASYQB010000103.1:0-2082 GCA_036005985.1 Candidatus Methylomirabilota bacterium
TGGTCGCGGAGGCTCACGCGGATGAGATTCACCACCACGTCCTGCATGGAGACCTCGACCTGCTGCCCCTCGCCGCTGGCATGGCGCTGCATGAGAGCGGCGAGAATGCCGATCACGCAGTGCATGCCCGTGCCCGAGTCGCCGATGGAAGGCCACACATAGGTGGGCGGGCCGTCGGCGAAGCCCGTCACGCTCATGCCTCCGCCCATAGCCTGGGCGATGGGCTCGTAGCTCTTGTAGTCGCTGTACGGTCCGTAGGACCCGAAGCCCTTGATGCAGGCATAGACGAGACGCGGGTTGAGCGCCTTGACCGCCTCGTAGCCGAAGCCCAGCCGATCCATGACGCCCGGGCCGAAGTTCTCCAGGAGGACGTCGGCGGTCTGGAGGAGGGCGCGCAGGACCTCCTTGGCGCGTGGGTGCTTGAGGTTCAAGGGAAGGCTGCGCTTGTTGGCGTTGAAGGAGAGGAAGAAGAGGCTGTCGGCGTCGGGTCTGTCCCGATGTGTCTGGCGAGCGATGTCCCCCCGATCCGGCTCTTCGACCTTGATGACGTCGGCGCCCAGCCAGGCCAGCATCTGGCCGCATGAGGGACCCGCCTGATTGTTGGTGAGGTCGACTACTCGAATGCCCGACAGAGCCTGGGTCATGGGTCGCACCGTCCGCTCACGGACGCCTCCCCGGGGGCTCGAAGAGAATTTCGCGGCTCATCTTTCGCGGCTCATCGCGGCCGTAGCATGGCCCGCTCCCCGGGGCGAGTCAAGACAGCGGCCCACGTCTCTGCTACCCTTGGCCATTCCACCTCGAGGGAGGCGGCATGCGATACCGTAAGCGCGCGATGGTGGTGGCGGCGCAGCCTGAAGCAACCGAGGCCGGCGCGGATATCCTGAAGGCCGGTGGCAACGCGGTCGACGCCGCCATGACCTGTGCGCTCGTGCAGGGGGTGGTGGATCCGCTCATGTGCGGCATCGCCGGCTTCGGGAGCTGCGGCATTTCCATGCCGGGCTCGGGCTTTCACGGCTACATCGACTTCCATGCCCCCGCTCCGCTCGGCGCTCGCCCCGAGATGTGGGCCGAGCTGGTCGAATCCGAGGCGCGCGACGGCTATGGTTTCATCCTGCGCGGGCGGGTGAACGACATCGGCTACCAATCCATCTGCGTCCCTGCCAGCCTGCGCGCCTACCGTGATGCCCATCGCGAGCACGGGCGCCTCCCGTGGGAGCAGATCGTGGAGCCGGCCATCGGCTGGGCAGAGGGAGGCTGGACGGTGCGGCCGCACGTGACGTGCTGGTGGGCCGAGGAAGGGCAAATGGGGCGGGCGTCGGGAGCCCGAGCGCCTCGCCTTCACGCCGGCCTCGAGGGCTCTTTATTGCCGCCCCGACGGGACGCCCAAGCGCGTGGGCGATCGCGTGGTGAACCGCGACCTCGGCCAGACCCTGCGCTTGATCGCCAAGCACGGCGACGACGTCTTCTACGAGGGAGAGATCGCCCACGCCATCGTCGAGGACATGCGCCGCCACGGCGGCCTCATCGCGTCCGCGGACCTGCGCGGCTGGAAGACGGTGCGGAACGCTCCCCTCTGGGGTTCCTATCGAGGCTATCGCGTGGCGAGCAACCGGCCACCGGGCGGCGGGGTCATGCTCATCGAGATGCTCAACATCCTGGAGCGCTTCGCCCTCGGCGACCTCGAGCACAATTCGGCCGAGTACATCCGGATCGTGGCCGAGGCCATGAAGCGCGCGACCATCGACAAGGACCGCCACGTGGGGGATCCGCGATTCGTCGACGGGCCCGTGGAGCGTCTGACGGGCCCGGAGCATGCGGCGGCCCTCGCCGAGGAGATTCGCGCGGAGCGGAAGGCCGAGGTGCCGCGCTTCAACGCGGGCGGCTTCCCGCACCGCGATACCACCCACGTGTCCGTCATCGACGCCGATGGCAGCTGCGTGACCATGACCCACTCGCTCGGCATGCCTTCCGGGGTGGTCACGGAGGGGCTGGGCTTCATGTACAACGGCTGCATGGGGGTGTTCGACCCGCGCCCCGGCCGGGCGGGCAGCCTCGCTCCGGGCAAGGCGCGCTTCAGCTCAG
>DASYQB010000104.1:0-11661 GCA_036005985.1 Candidatus Methylomirabilota bacterium
CGCGCGGCGACGATGCTCGCGGCAATGAGAGCCACCACGAGCACGGGACGGAGCCAGCTTGGCTTCATCGCGTCCACCTGAGCCAGGCTGCGAAGAGCCGCTTCACGGTGGGGGTGAGGCGGGTGCGGTTGTACATGTCGCCGACCTGCCGGATGGCTTCGGCCTGCGTCGGATAGGGATGAATGACCGAGGCGAGGCGGCCCATCCCGATGCCCGCGCCGAGGGCGAGGGTCAGCTCGCCGAGCATCTCGCCGGCGTGCCGGGCCACGATGGTGGCGCCCACGATCTTGTCCGTGCTCTTGCGCAGATGCACCTTGACGAAGCCCTGCTCCTCGCCGTCGATCACCGCGCGATCCACCTCCGAGAACGGGCGCACCAGGGTATCGACGGCGAGGCCGCGCTCCTCCGCCTGCGCTCCGGAGAGGCCCACGTGCGCGATCTCGGGATCCGTGTAGGTGCACCACGGGATGGTGAGGGCGGAAAGCCGCTTGCGCCCGAGGAAGAGGGAATTCTGGATCACGGTGCGCGCGGCGAAGTCGGCGGCATGCGTGAACTTCGCCTCCGTGCACACGTCGCCCGCCGCGTAGATCCGCGGGTTGGTCGTCTGGAGAAAGTCGTTGACCTTGACGCCGTGGCGGCCGTCATAGGCCACGTGGGCGGCCTCGAGGCCGAGCCCATCCACGTTGGGCACCCGCCCTGCCCCCACGAGGATCTCGTCCACCGTCACGCTCACCGGCCCCCCCGGAGTGTCCGCGTGAAGCACTTTGCCTTCGGCCCTGCGCTCCACGCGCGAGATCTTCGCCCCCAGGATGAGCCGGATACCCTCGTCGATGAAGGCGCGCTGCACGATCTCGGCCGCGTCGGCGTCCTCACGGTTCAGGATGTGGCGCCCCGTGTGGAAGAGCGTCACGTCGGAGCCAAGGCGGCGGAAGGCCTGGGCCAGCTCGCAGCCGATGGGCCCCCCGCCGATGACGGCGAGCCGTCGCGGCTGGTCTACCAGCTCGAACACGTTCTCGTTGGTGAGAAAGCCGCTCTCCGCCAGGCCAGGAATGGGGGGATGATGCGCGCGAGCGCCCGTGGCGATGACCGCCTTCTTGAAGCGGAGCGGTGTCCCGTCGACGACCACGGTGTCACGGTCCGCGAAGCGGCCATCACCGAGGAACACATCCACCCCGAGGCCGCGGAAGCGGAGGGCGGAATCATGGTGGCTGAGGCGCGCGCGCACCATGTGCATGCGCTCCATGACCGCGCCGAAGTCCACCTCGGGCGCCCCCGGCACGCGCACCCCGAGGGCGGCAGCGCCGCCCGCCTCGCCCACCACGCGCGAGGAGCGGATCACGCACTTCGAGGGCACGCAGCCCACGTTGAGGCAGTCGCCGCCGAGGAGATAGCGCTCGATCAGCGCCACCCGCGCGCCCAGTCCGGCCGCCCCCGCCGCCGTCACCAGCCCCGCCGTGCCCGCGCCGATCACCACGAGGTTGTAGCGGGGAGGAGGGGTGGGCGGTCGCCAGTCGGGCGGGTGGACGTTCGCCACCAGCTCGAGGTTGTGCTGGTCCTTGGGCAGCACTTCCACGGTCATCAGAACTTCCCCCGCGAACGCTCCTTGGATGGAAGGTTCTCGAGGCAGGTCGTCCACCAGCCCGTGCGCACCGTCTCCGAGAATTCCGGGGGCAGTCCCTCCTGGTCCATCTGGCGGGCCAGCGTCTCGAAGTCGTAGTGCACGGGAACGAACTCGACGGCCAGGTCGGGTCCCGCGGTGAGAATGGTGTACCAGACATTGGTGGAGCCGTCGTTCTCCGGTCTGCCGATCACCCCCACGTTGACGGCGTGCTCGCCGGTGGGAAGCACCCGATGCCACTTGATGCCCGTGTGCGTGCACAGGAGCACGTCGGTCTCCGCCTCCCGGACGAAGCGCTTGAGCAGCCCGGTGGGCGTGGCCGACTCCCACAGGAACTCGTTGATGATCCGCGGCGAGCCGTGGCACATGAGCACTCGGTGACCGCCCAGGCGAATCCGCCGGTGCCCGGGCAGCGCGGCGAGCCATCGCTTGTTCTCGGCGTCCGTGTTGGCAAAGGTGTACTCGTAGCTGATGCGGGCGAAGTGATTGTCGCGTGGATCCGTATAACCGCAGCCGCAGTCGGTTTTGCCCTGGGCGAGCGACTCGTCGTAGTTGCCCTGGATGGCGAGGACGCCGCGCTCCTTGAGCAAGGGGAAGACCCGGTCCGGATGCGGCCCGAAGCCGCCCATGTCGCCGAGGCAGAACACCGCCTCCACATCGCGCCGGCGCGCGTCCTCCAGCGTGGCGTGGAGGGCGAGGGCATTGTTGTAGACGCCGCCGAAGACGGCGATGCGCCGGTACTCGGCTATCCGTTCTTGCACGTCATCCCCGTCTGGAAGCACGTGACGCACGAGGGGTGATAGAGCGGCGCGTCCCGGAAGGAGGCCTCGAGCCCGCCTTCGGAGAGCCTGGCTCCGGGAAGTCCCGCGAGAACCGGGCAGGCGTACACGCCGCCGTCCGCCACCACTCTCCCCTCCGAGCACTGCAAGGTGCCCCGATCGAAGCCCTCGAGGTCGGCGTCGCTCAGCACCGCGCCGCCCGGCCGGGCAAGGCGCCCCAGGGCGAAGACCGGCATGATCTTCACGCGCGGCTTCTCGATGCCGCGGGCCTCGAGGAAATCACGGAAGCGCTGGTACATCCCGCGGCCGTCCGCGTGCTCGCGGCGCGTGATCTCGGTGGCGGTCACGATGGGTAAGAGCCCACGCTCGTGGAGCCTGCCGATCGCGTCGATGGCCTTGTCGAACGCCCCCGCCCCCCGGATCCGGTCGTTCTTCTCCCGGTCGGTATCGTCGAGGCTCACGCGGATCTCCAGCGAATACGAAGCGGCGGCGGCGAGGGCGGCCAGCTCGTCGGCCATGATCGCGTCGATGAGGGTGCCGTTGGTCAGCACGGTGGTGGGCGCGGTCTGGAGGGCCAGAGCGAGGAGAGAAAGGATGTCACCGTGCAGGAACGGCTCCCCGCCCGTGAAGTAGATCTCCTTCACCCCCAGCTCCTCCGCCTCGCGGATGGCGGCCCGCGCCACCTCGGCGCGCAGGGGCTTGAGCCAGGGCTCCTTGGGGCCGGAGGCATTGATGCAGTGGGCGCACTCGAGATTGCACCACGTCCCCGTGATCTGGATCCACAGCGTGGAGAAGCGCAGGAAGGGGGCGACGGGGGCGTGTCCGGTCGACGGCGACACGACGAGAGGCAGGCTCATGACTCCTCACACTCTACCCGTCGGGGAAGCGGAATTGTCACGAGGCCGTGAACTCACGGGAAGATGCTCTCCGGGATGAAGGCGGAGACGATCCAGTTGGGCGCGTCGACGATCTCGCTGATCTTGAGGTCGGCGGCCACGCTGCAAATGATGTACGCTTCCTCGCGCGAGAACCCGCGCTCCCGGACGAGATGGTCGATCATGTGGAGCACCGCGCGCTGCGAGGAGGCGAACAGATCGGGCCCGTGGGCGGTGGTGGCGAACCACGGTCCGGTATTGGTGCCCGCGGCGAGGCGGCGCGTGGTCCTGAGCTGCGGCTCCGGGAGATGCCGGCCGCGCTGAAGGCCGAAACGCAGGGTCACCTGCGCCCGCATCTCCACCGCGGTGACGCACACTTCGCCGTCGCCCTGCGCGCCGTGCCCGTCGCCCACGCTGAAGAGCGCCCCCGGCATCCACACCGGAAGATAGAGGGTCGAGTCGCGGGTGAGCTGCTTGATGTCCATGTTGCCGCCGTTTTTTCGGGGCGGCATGGTGCTGTGCGAGCCGGGCTCGTCGAGGGCCGTGCCCATCACACCAGGAAACGCCTCGATAGGGACGGCTACGCGACGATCCATGCGCGCGTGCGTCCCGTCGGAGAGGTCCCAGATCTGCAGAAACGGCTTGGAGAACTCCGACTCGGGAAGGAGCCCGCGCCCCGGCCGTATCGCCGTCCAGCCGAAATCGGCGGCGGGCTTCACGTCGAGCACGTCGACCACGAGGACATCGCCCGGCTCGGCCCCGCGCACCTCCACCGGGCCGGTGAGGGGATGACCGCGGAAGGGTCCGCGATTGAGCACGTCGGCGTGGGTGGATGCTCGCGAGTAATAGCCGTCGGCGGCATCCCGCGTCTGGAACACCACGGTGTCGCCGGGTTCGATCCGGAGACGAGGGGGGATGGCCTGGTTCCACTCGTAATGTACCTGCCCCGCGTCGAGCTCGTGCATACTGGGTCCCGATGGCATGGGTGTGCTACCTCCTCGAGTGCGCGGACGGCACGCTCTACACCGGAATCTCCAGCGATCTTCCCCGTCGGCTCGACCAGCATGCGCGCGGGGTCGCGTCGAAGTATACACGCGCCCGCCTCCCCGTAGTCCTCAGGTGGAGCGAGGGCCAGCGCGATCGATCGGCCGCGCTCCGGCGCGAGGCCGAGATCAAGGGCCTGCCCCGCGCGGGCAAGCTCGCCCTCCGGCGCCGGCCCATCCGCCGATTGACCGCGCCGAGAGCGTTGGTGTAGACTCCCGCGCATGGCGAAGAAGAAATCGGCAGCGAAGCGCTCGGCGAAGAAGGCAGTGGCGAAGAAGCCAGCAGCGAAGAAGGCGACAGCGAAGAAAGCCTCGGCCCCGAAGCCGGCGGCCCCGGCCGAGGCACGGAAGGTGAACGCCTACGTCCCGAAGCCCGTCGAGGGCATCGGCTGGGCGCCCTTCCGGTACACCCCGCTCGTCTAGCCCGCTCGGTCTCTCGCGCCCGCAGGTCATGGCGCGGTATGCTGTGCGCCCATGGCCGCGCGTGTCTCGTGCCTGACCTTGCTCGCCTGCTTTCTCGCCGCGGTCACCGGCTGCTCGGCCATCGAGCGCGCCCGCGGCAACTGGTCCGAGCTCTCGCGCGAGCCGTCCGGCCAGGCCCCCGATCCGTCGACCACGCCGGAGGCGGTTGTGCAGGTCTACGCCGCGCGCACCGTGGGCTGGCGTGGTCTCCTTGCCGTGCACACCTGGATCGCCCTCAAGCCGGGCGACGCGGCGGCGTACACCCGCTACGAGGTGATCGGCTGGGGGGTGGATCGCGGCCTCCAAGCCATACGTGTCAATCGCACCGGCCCCGACAACTACTGGTTCGGCAGCCGGCCCGAACTCCTCGTGGACCTCCGCGGCGACGAGGCGCAGCTGGTCATCGAGAAGGTCCAGGCCGCCGTCGCCGCCTACCCGTACCGCGACTCCTACCGGACCTGGCCCGGTCCCAACAGCAACACTTTCACCGCGTTCGTGGCGCGCGAGGTGCCCGAGCTCAGGCTCAAGCTCCCGTCCACCGCCATCGGCAAGGACTATCTGGCCGGCGGCGCACCCATCGGGATGGCGCCGAGCGGCACGGGCGTGCAGCTCTCTCTGCTGGGACTGGTTGGCGTGCTCGGAGCGTGGGAGGAAGGGGTGGAGGTCAACGTGCTCGGCCTCGCCTTCGGTCTCGACGTGAAGCGGCCGGCGCTGAAGCTTCCCGCCGTCGGCCGACTGGGCGTTCCCTAGCGGCAGGCCGCTGAAAAAGGCCCATCTGCTTCGTTGGCCCCCTCGACCGCGGGCTCAACGTACCAGGGGTACGCCTCGCCCGCGGCCTTCGGGCGCCGCCTCGCATCTGGGCCTTTTTGAGCGGCCTGCGAGCTTTTCAGCAGCTCGCTAGAGCAGTTGCTGGTCAGGGCTTGTTGAGCTTCTTGTTGTAGTCGTCGAGGATGTCCTGGCCGCTTGGCCCTGCCTTGACGCGCCACTCATCGATAGTGGCGCGGCCCGCCTTGCCGAGCGCCTCGAGAAATTCCGCGGGAACCTCCGTGGTGATGCCCACGCCGTTGGGCCGCATCCGGTCGTAGTTGACGGCCACGCGAGTCCTGATCTCGGTCCACTGCCGCTCGCTCGTGGCCCGGGCGGCGCCGAGGACGGCCAGCTTCAGGCCGGGGCCGAGATCGTTCCAGGCATCCAGGTTCATGGTGACCATGCTCATGGTCATCGAATAGTTGATGGCGGTGAAGTGGTTCAGGTACTCCCACAGTCGCTGGCCCGCCCCGCCGTCTCCCGAGGAGAGCACGGCATCGATCTCGCCGCTCTTGAGGCGCGGGAGCGCGTCCGCGAACGAGATCTGCGCCGGCTGTGCCCCCGCCGCGCGAAAGGTGGCCGTTCCGTTGGCATCCGGCGTCCGGATACGGAGGCCCCGCAACGCCTCCATGCTCGTCACCGGCTTCCTCGCCCAGATGCCGGCGGGAGGCCATGGCGACGGGTACAGGAGCTTCTGGTTGTGGCGGGCGAGCACGCGCTCGTATTCCGGCCGCGCTACGTCGGTGAGGAGGCGCGCCTGCTCCGGGGTGACGGCGAGGAAGGGCAGCGAGGGGAGGAGAAAGATCGGATGCACGTCGCCCAGCGCGCCGACGTACATGTCGCCCACGATGACCGTCCCGCGCGCCACCGCCTGGAGAAGATCCTTGGAGCGATAGCCCAGAGAAGCGTCGAAGGAATGCATGATGACGATGCGGCCCCCGCTGCGCTGCCACAGCTCGCGCGCGAAGAACTGATCCCCCTCGCCGTGGATGGACGTGGCGGGATACTCGTTGGCCATCTGCCAGGTGATGGTCTGCGCGGCGGCGGGCGATGCGGCGAAGACGAGGGCAGCGATCACCGCCCCGCCCAGGCGCCGCCGCGTCAGGGGCGCGATCCGGCGCATCTCAGGCGGGGCGGCGGGAGAAGAAGTTCACCCCCGAGGTGGTCATGACCACCTCGCCCCGCTGATTCCTCATCTCCATCACCGAGCGGATGATCCCCCGATCGGGCTTGCTGCGCGAGGCGGTCGCCTCGGTCACGGTGAGGCGGGCCGTGAGCGTGTCGCCCGGGCGCACCGGCTTGAGCCAGCGCAGCTCGTCGATGCCCGGGGAGCCGAGGCTCGCCGCGTCCTTGAGGAAGCCATCGTAGAAGAGGCGCATGAGCGTGCTGCCCGTGTGCCAGCCGCTTGCGATGAGCCCGCCCCAGACGCTCGCCTCCGCGGCCTTCTCATCGGTATGAAAGGGCTGGGGGTCGAATTCGCGGGCGAAGCTCAGCATCCGCTCCTTGTCCATGGTGTGGCTGCCGAGCTCCACGACCTCGCCCGCCTTCATGTCGTCCCAGTAGCGCACGCGCGTTCTCCTCCTCGTAGGTGCGATGACGGCCAGGGCGGCCCGGCCATCGTATCTTACACGCGCCCTCGAGCCCCGCTGATAGAATGCGCCCCAGGACGGCCATGCCGCTCCCTCCGCTCACGGAGGGCGCCACAGGGAGAGAGGCCGATGAACGCTACGCTGGGGCAGAACTGGTGGGTGGTCGTCGCGCGGGGCGTCCTCGCCATCGTCTTCGGCCTCTACGCGCTCTTCGTGCCTGGCCTTGCCCTCGACACCCTCATCATGCTCTTCGGCGTGGTGGTCCTCGTGGCCGGCCTCCTCGCCATCATGGCCGGATTGCGCAGGCAGGCCAACCAGCAGGCGGCGGTGTCCTTCACCGTGGAGGGCATCATCTGTGTCGCGTTCGGTGTCCTCGCCCTCGTCCGGCCCATCGGCACCGCGGTGGCCTCGCTCTATTTAGTGAGCGCCTTCGCCATCGTGAGCGGCGTGGTGCACGTCGTATCCGGCCTGAAGCTCCGTAAAGAGCTTCCGGGAGAGTGGGCCCTGATCCTCAGCGGCGTGCTCACCACCGTGTTCGGCGTGCTCATGGGCCTGCTTCCCTGGGCGGGGCTACTCTCGCTCATCTGGATGATCGGCGCCTACTCGCTCTTCTTCGGCATCCTGTTCATCGTGTTCGGATTCCGTCTCCGCTCCCTCGCCCACCCCCCCTCCGCTTCCCGGCCTCCGCGTCGCTAGTTGATCCGCTTCTCGCGCCCCTTCCACTCCCGGTCGCGCAGGACGAACTTCTGAATCTTCCCCGTTGAGGTCTTGGGCAAGTCGCCGAACTCCACCGCGGCCGGCGCCTTGAAGCCCGCTATGTGCTGCTTGCAGAAGGCGATGACCTCCTGCTCCGTGGCCTGCTGGCCGGGCTTGAGGGTGACGAAGGCCTTGGGCCGCTCGCCCCATTTCTCGTCGGGGATGGCCACCACCGCGCACTCCATCACCGCGGGGTGCTTGGCGACACACTGCTCGACCTCGATGGTGGAGATGTTCTCGCCGCCCGAGATGATGATGTCCTTCTTCCGGTCGCGCAGCTCGATGTAGCCGTCGGGGTGCCACACCCCGATGTCGCCGGAATGGAACCAGCCCCCGCGAAAGGCCTCGGCCGTCGCCTCCGGCTGCTCGTAGTAGCCCTTGGCGCAGTTGTTGCCGACCATGACCACCTCGCCCAGCGTCTCGCCGTCGCGCGGGACGTCGTTCATCTTGGGATCGACCACCCGTACCAGGTCGAAGATGGCGTAGCCCTGCCCCTGCCGCGCGGCAAGACGCGCCTGCTCGTCACCGGGCAGGCTGTCCCACTCCGCGTGCCAGGCGCACACTGTGTGGGGGCCGTACGTCTCGGTCAGACCGTAGACGTGCACGGGGCGGAAGTTGAGCTCCTTGAGCTTGCCGAGGAGCGTGGGCGAGGGCGGCGCCCCCGCCACCGTCACCGTGACCTGGCGGCCGAGCCGGTGCGCCTTGGGATCGTTCACCACGCCGATCTGCACGGTGGGCGCGCCGCAGTAGTGCGTGATGTGCTCCGACTCCAGGAGGTCCCATACCCGCCCCGACTCCACCCGGCGGAGACACACGTGGGTTCCCGCGACCGCCGTGACCGCCCACGTGAAGCACCAGCCATTGCAGTGGAACATGGGCAGGGTCCAGAGATACTTGGTCTCGAAGCTCATCCCCGTCTCCACCACCTCCCCCATCGCGTTCACCCACGCCCCGCGATGCGAGTACATGACGCCCTTGGGGCGTCCCGTGGTGCCCGAGGTGTAGTTGATGGCGATGGTCTCTTCCTCGTCTTCGAGGACGGACTCCACGGCCTGCGCGCTGCCCGTGGCAAGAAAGTTCTCGTAGGGATCGCCGGGGGCGCCCGTGTCGTCCACGCGCACCACGGTGAGGCCGCTGAGATCGAGTGGCTTCACCGTGGGCTCGAATTCGTGGTCCACGAACAGGAAGGTCGAGCCCGAGTGCTTGAGGATGTAGCCGATCTCGTCGGAGGAGAGCCGGATATTGACGGCGACGAGAATGCCGCCGGCGAGGGGGACACCGTAGTGCGCCTCGAGCATGGCCGGCGTATTCGGGCAGATGAAGGCGACCCGGTCGTGCTTCTGGAGCCCCGCCGCGCGAAGGGCGGAGGCGAGGCGGTTCACGCGCTCCTCGAGCTGCCGGTAGCTGTAGCGCCGGCTCCCATGGATGACCGCGGTCTTGTCCGGGAACACGTAGGCGTTGCGCTGGAGGAAGCTGACCGGCGACAGCTCCGTCCGGTACACGTGGTGATGCTTCATGAGAGAACCTCCGGATTGGATTGCCCCGCGGCCGGGCCGGCGAGCGCGCGCTCTAGCCTAGTCGAACGGGGGGTATTGTCAACCGAGACGCTCGGCCTCACCCGGTCTTGCGCGGGCGCCCCTGGTGGGGCAAGATTGGCGAGCCGAGGCGGGCGCCTCGTCCATCCAGGAGGAGCATCGAATGCGAGTCGGCATGGCCGCCGTCTTCCAGAACCCGGGCCGAGCACGCCGGGACTTCGACGTCTACCAGGACGATCTCCGGCTCGCCGATCTGTGCGAGCCACTAGGCTTCGACTCCATCTGGAGCGTCGAGCACCACTTCACCGACTACACCATGTGTCCCGACGTGCTGCAGTTCCTCACCTACATGGCGGGGCGCACCACTCGGGTGGCCCTGGGCTCCATGGTCGTCGTGCTGCCCTGGCACGATCCCATGCGGGTGGCCGAAGAAGTCTCCATGCTCGACAACATCTCGGGCGGCCGGATGATCCTGGGCCTCGGCCGCGGGGCGGGCAAGGTCGAGTTCGACGGATTCCGCGTCCCCATGGGCGAGAGCCGCGAGCGCTTCGTCGAGTACGCCCAGATGCTGCTGGAGGGACTGGAGAAGGGTTACTGCGAGTTCGACGGCAGGTTCGTCACCCAGCCGCGCGCGGACATCCGGCCCGCGCCCTTCAAGAGCTTTCGCGGGCGCACCTATGCCGCCGCCGTTTCCCCCGAGTCGATGAAGATCATGGCCGAGCTCGGCGTGGGCATCCTCATCATTCCGCAGAAGCCGTGGAAGGAGGTGGCCAAGGAGCTGGCCGAGTACCACGCGCTCTACCGCCAGATCAACGGCGGGGAGCCGCCTCCCCCGGTGTCCGCGGGCTGGGCGTTCTGTGATCCCGATCCGGAGCGCGCCCGCGAGCAGGCGCGGCGCTGGATCGGCGGCTATTTCCGGAGCGTGCTCGACCACTACCGGTTCGGCGACGAGCACATGAAGACGACCAAGGGCTACGAGTACTACGCGAAGATGAACGATAAGATTCACACCTACGGCGACGAGAAGGTCATCGACTTCTTCGTGGACCTCCAGGTGTGGGGCACCCCCGAGCAGTGCTACGACAAGATCCTCGACGTGCGCCGGCGCGTGGGCAACGACCACTTCGTCGGCGTCTTCTCCTATGCGGGCATGCCGGCGGCCGAGGCCGAGCGCAACCTGCGCCTGTTCGCCACGGAGGTCATGCCTGCCCTCCAGCGACTCGACCGCGAGCCCGCCGCCGCTGTCCCGAGCGCCTGAGCTCGTGAGCTCTCTCGAGGCCGGCCGGTGACGACACCGCTATCCGTCTACCTCCCCTTCAACCGCGAAGTGCTGGGCGCCGATTTCGTGCCCGCCAAGCACGGCGGCACGCCGCCCGAGTCGCGGGGGCACTGGCTGCTCGTTCAGGACCAGGACCTCCTCGTGGTGCCCGACGGCGATGGCTTCCGCCTTCCTGCGGGCCCCCTCCCCGCCGAGCTCGAAGGCGCCGTCAAGGACCCGTTCTGGCTCGGCACCCTGCGCGGCGAGCCCTGCTGGACGGCGCCTCTGCCCAAGGACACGCTGGCGCCTTCAGGACTCGAGAAGCAGACGCTCATCCCCATGCGCGGCACCAGGCTCCCCGACGATCTCCTGTCGCTGGGCGGCATGGCCATGCAGGCTCTGTGGTGGCAAAGCACGAGCGGCTTCTGTCCCCGCTGCGGCGAGCCGACCTCGCGCATCGAAGGCGAGTGGGGCAAGCGCTGCGCGCGCTGCCACTACGAGCACTATCCGCATCTCCATCCCGCGGTGATCATCATGGTGCGTGACGGCGATCGCGTGCTCCTCGCCCGCAAGGCGGAGTGGGCGCCCGGTCGCTACGCCCTCGTGGCGGGCTTCGTGGACAACGGCGAGTCGCTCGAGGGCTGCGTGGCGCGCGAGGTCAAGGAAGAGGTCGGGGTGGACGTGAAAGACATCCACTACGTGGGCAGCCAGAATTGGCCGTTCCCGAGCCAGATCATGCTGGGCTTCGTGGCGACGTATGCGGGCGGCGAGCTCCGCGTGGACCACTCGGAGCTGGAGGACGCGCGGTGGTTCCCCGGCCATGCGCTGCCCAATCGGCCCTCGCGCCACAGCATTGCCGGGTACATCATGCAGCACTACGCGAATCCGTGAACCATCCCCTCACCCTGCCCTCTCCCCCCGGAATCCCTCTCCCCTCTG